>JAJYVX010000059.1 GCA_021791795.1 Actinomycetes bacterium
CTACCATCGGGCAGCCGTCGACAGCCTCGAGCTACCGGGCCGCTTTCCCGACGTCGCGAGTCAGCTCGAGCGAGACGCCGACGAGCCCGGCGGTGTCGCATCGCTCTACCGGCGGCTTGCCGAGCTCGACCCGCTTGCCGCGACCCGGATGGAGCCCTCGAACAGGAGAAGGGTGGTGAGGGCGCTCGAGGTCACCCTCGGGAGCGGGCGGCCGTTCTCCAGTTTCGGCCCGGGTCTCGCGCAGTACCCCCCGTCCGATCCGCTTCTGGTCGGGCTCGACATGCCGCGGGCGGAGCTCGACTCGAGGCTCGTCGCCCGGCTCGAGGGCCAGATGGAGGCGGGGTTCCTCGAGGAGGTCAGGCAGCTCGTGGCTGCCGGGAACCTCTCCCGCACGGCTGCCCAGGCCATCGGCTACAAGGAGCTCGCCGCACATCTGCGCGGCGAGCTCGGCCTCGCCGAGGCGGTGGCGCTCGTGCTGCGCCGGCTTAAGTCGTTCGCCCGCCGGCAGGAGGCATGGTTCCGGCGCGATCCGCGCGTGACCTGGGTGGACGCCCGGTCGCGGGAGCTCGCAGAAGAGGTCCTCGAGCTCTGGCTCGCCGGCAGCAAAACCCCGCCGTGCGAAACTCACATCCGATGACCACTGTCAGGCTGCTCAAGTACGAGGGACTCGGCAACGACTTCCTCATCTGCCTCGACCCGGCCGGCCTCCCCCGCGACGCTGTCGCAGGTGAGGCCGCGCGGGCAGCCTTCGCGCGCTTCGTCTGCGACCGTAGGAGGGGCCTCGGAGCCGATGGCTTGATCGTTGCGGAGGCTCCCGAGCTCGGTGGAGACGTGGCCATGAACCTGCGCAACTCCGACGGTGCACCTGCCGAGACGAGCGGCAACGGTCTTCGTTGCCTCGCCCTGTGCCTGGTCGACGAGGGACTCGTGAAGGGGTCCGACGTGCTCGTCGAGACCGTTGCCGGGTTGCGGGCGTGCGCAGTGCGTTCGGCTCCCGTTGCCGGTTGTGCAGAGGTGCGAGCCGAGATGGGCGACGTGGTCGTGGGTGAACGCGACGAGCCGGCCGCAGAGCTGCCGGACTCTTGGCGTGCCCGGAGAGCCGATACGGGGAACCCTCACCTCGTCCTCTTCGGCGGCGCCCTCGAGGAGCTCGACATCGAAGGAGTCGGGCGAAGGCTCGAGACGGCGCGCGAGGGCGGGCAGAACGTCGAGGCCATCGCGCCGGCGGGTGGAAGCCTCGACCTCGTGGTGTGGGAGAGGGGTGCCGGCAGGACGCAGGCGTGCGGGAGCGGCTCGGTCGCGGCGGCGGCCGTGGCGCGGTCGCTCGGCCTCGTCGGCGACACCGTGGAGGTGCACAACCCGGGCGGCACGCTGATGGTGGAGCTTGCAGCTCACGACGGTTCGCTCGTGGCGTTCCTCTCGGGCCCTGCCTGCCGGATCGGGCGGGTCGATCTCACCTTCGATGCCGGAGGGGTGCTCTCTTGACTCTCATAGACCGTCGATTCCGCGAGCGCATAGTGCTCGTCGGGATGGTCTCGTGGCCGAGGACGCTCGAGGACACAGAAGCCAGCCTCGACGAGCTGGCGCTCCTCGTCGACACCGCAGGAGCCGACGTCGTCGAGCGAGTCGTGCAGCGGCGGGAGCATCCGGACCCGGCGACCTACATCGGCCGCGGCAAGGCAGAGGAGCTGCGTGTGACCTCCGAGGCCGTCGACGCCGACACGGTCGTCTTCGACGACGAGCTCTCGCCGGCCCAGCAGCGCAATCTCGAGAAGCTGCTCGGTCGCACCGCCATCGACCGGACGGCAGTGATCCTCGACATCTTCGCCCAGAACGCGCACACCGAGGAGGGGCGCGCCCAGGTGGAGCTGGCTCTCTCGCAGTACCGGCTCCCGAGGCTCCGGGGCCGGGGGGTCACGCTCTCCCAGCAAGCCGGGCGAATCGGGACGAGAGGTCCGGGCGAGACGCAGCTCGAGGTGGACCGCAGGCGCATCATGCGGCGCATCCGCAAGCTGGAGGAGGAGCTGAGGTCCCTCGAGGCGACGCGCCGCACCCAGCGCCGTGCGAGGAGCCGTGGTGCGTTGCGGGAGATAACGCTCGTCGGCTACACGAACGCCGGCAAGTCCACCCTTCTCAACCGGTTGACGGACGCCGGGGTGCTCGTCGAGAACCGGTTGTTCTCCACGCTCGACCCACGTACCCGGCGCCTCGAGCTGCCGGGCGGTGAGGCGGTGCTGTGCTCCGACACCGTGGGCTTCGTGAGGAAGCTCCCGCACCAGCTCGTGGACGCGTTCCACGCCACGCTCGAGGCGGTCGGTACCGCCGAGCTCCTCGTGCACGTCGTCGACGGCTCCGCGGGAGACCCCGAGGGACAGATGGACGCGGTGCACTCCGTCCTTGCCGAGATAGAGGCGGACGACGTTCCCGAGCTGCTCGCGGTGAACAAGCTCGACAAGAACGCTCTTGAGGTCCGCCGCCTCGTGGCGTCGCATCGCGGTGCCGTAGCCTTCTCGGCGCTCACGGGTGAAGGCGTGCCGGAGCTTCTCCGCGCGGTGGCCGACCGCCTGCGGGCGACGGATCGCCTTGTCAGCCTCTCCGTCCCGATAGAGCGTGGGGACATCGTCGCTGCGATCCACAGGGAGGGAGAGGTGCTCGACGAGAGATACGAGGGCGAGACCGTGGAGGTGAGGGCGCGGCTCGACGAGAGGGGCACCCGCCGTTTCGCCGAGTTCGTCTCGCCGTGACGGTGCCCGTGGGGATCCCGGCTGAGCCGTTCGTCCCGCCCGTGTACCCGTTCGACAGGCTGACCGAGCTCGCCGAGCTCGCCTCCCGTCTTCCCGGAGGCGCCGTCGACCTGTCGATGGGGACCCCGTGCGACCCGCCGCCGCCGGCCGTCGTCGAAGCGCTCTCGACGTCGGGTGCGGAGAGGAGCTATCCACCGTCGGTCGGCTCGCTCGAGCTGCGCGAAGCGGCGGCCTCGTGGATGTGCCGCCGGTTCGGTGTCGAAGTCCCGGTCGCGGCGATCGCCGCGTGCGTGGGCTCGAAGGAGCTCGTGGCCGGCGTGCCCCAGTGGCTGCGCCTGCGGTCGCCTTCGAAGGACACGGTCCTCTGCCCGGAGCTCGCCTACCCGACCTACGAGATGGGGGCTTTGCTGTCAGGATGCCGCGTCGTCGCGGTGCCGGCTCGGCGCGACGGCCGGCTCGACCTGGGGGCGGTCGCGCCGGAAGACGCCGAGCGCTCGCTCTGTCTCTGGGTGAACAGCCCGGCCAACCCGGCTGGCCACCTGGAGGAGCTCGCTGCCGTCGCATCCTGGGGAAGAGCGCGGGGCATCCCGGTCTTCTCAGACGAGTGCTATGCCGAGTTCACCTGGAGCGACGACCCTTCGTCGGTCCTCCAGTCGGGCTTGGAAGGCGTCGTGGCGGTCCATTCGCTGTCAAAGCGGTCCAATCTCGCCGGACTGCGGGTCGGCTTCTTTGCAGGGGACCCCGAGCTCGTGTCGTACCTCGCGGCCGTCCGCAGGCACGCCGGCTTCATCGTCTCCGGCCCAGTTCAGCACGCGGCCGCTGTGGCGCTCGCCGACGACGGGCACGTGGCTCTCCAGCGGGAGATCTACAGGGAGCGTCTCTCGTACCTGACCGAGGCGCTCGAAGGCTCGGGCGTGGCGGTCCGGCCGCCCGAGGGCGCCTTCTACCTGTGGGTCATGGCGCCGGACTCCTTCGCCGAGCGCTATGACAGGAGAACGGAGGCGGGCGACCCCACGGCGGGCTACCGGTTCGCCTGGTGGCTTGCCGAGGCAGGGGGAGCGATCGCCAGTCCGGGTGGTTCCTACGGCCCGGCCGGAGCGTCGCACGTGCGGCTTGCGGTCGTGCAACCGATGGATCGCCTCGGCCTCGTCGCCGAACGATTGGCATCGGCGCGGCCGCACACATGGTCGACCGGTTAGGTTGCGCAGCCGTGGCCGACCTGTCCGCTTCGATTCGCGAGCTCTGGTCCAAGAGAGCCGAGCTCTCGCCGCGGGACGACGACGCGAGAACCACGGTCGAAGAGGCCGTCGCTCTGCTCGACGACGGCTCGATGAGGGTGGCCGAGATCTCCGACGGCGAGGTGGTGGTGCACGAATGGCTGAAGGAGGCGATCCTCCTGCTGTTCTTGCTCTCCCGGGTGGAGACCCACGAGCTCGGCCCGTTCGAGTTCGCCGACAAGCTCCCGCTGAAGCGCGGCTACGAGCGCGCCGGGGTGAGGGTGGTGCCGGGGGCTTCGGCGCGCTGGGGCTCGTTTCTCGGGAGAGGCGTGATCCTCATGCCGAGCTACGTCAACATCGGCGCGAGGGTGGAGGAGGGAACGCTCGTCGACACGTGGGCCACGGTCGGCTCCTGCGCCCAGATCGGCAAGCGGGTACACCTCTCGGGTGGGGTCGGCATCGGAGGCGTGCTCGAACCGCCCAACGCCAGACCTGTCGTCGTGGAAGACGACGCGTTCATCGGAAGTCGCTGCATGGTGACTGACGGCGCGAGGGTTGGCGAGGGAGCGGTGCTCGGCGCCGGCACGATCCTCAACCCGTCCATACCAGTGGTCGATGCGGAGACAGGCGAGGAGCTGAGCCGCGGCGTCGTGCCACCGTGGTGCGTCGCGGTGACCGCCAACCGCCGCCGCGAATTCAAAGGCGGGGAGTTCTTCCTTCCTTGCGTGCTCGTGCTGAGAAGGCTGAGGGAGGGCGAGCGCCACGACAAGGCCGTTCTTAACGAAGCGCTCAGGACCCACGGGGTCTCGGCCTGAAGCCGATGAGCTCAGAAAGGTGACCGTGCTGCCGGCTCGAGAGCTCGATCTACTCGAGCGCACCGCACAACTCGTCGACATCGCCTCGGTCAGCGGGTCCGAGACGGAGATCGCCGACTTCGTCGAGAGCACGCTGCGGCAGCTTGCGCACCTCGAAGTGCGTCGCCTCGGCGACAACGTCCTTGCGCGCACCTCCTCGGGTCGCCCGCTGCGTCTCGTGCTCGCCGGGCATCTCGACACCGTTCCCCCGAACGGCAACGAGAAGAGCAGGATCGCCGGCGACGTCTGCTGGGGTCTCGGCGCGGCCGACATGAAGGGGGGTCTCGCCGCGATGCTGCACGCGCTCGAGACGGTCGACGACCCGTCCGTCGACGTGACCTTCATCGCCTACGTCTGCGAAGAGATCGACCAGCGTTTCTCGGGGCTCCGCCAGGTCGAGGCCGAAGCTCCCGAATGGCTGGAAGGCGACGCGGCGATCCTCGGCGAGCCGACGAACAGCCTCGTCGAGGCAGGCTGTCAGGGGGTGCTCCGCGTGAAGGTCACGATGTGCGGCGAGCGGGCGCACACGGCGCGGCCGTGGATGGGAGTGAACGCGATACACAGGCTGGCGCCCGTGCTCTCCACCGTCGAGGGCTTCGCGCCGCGCCAGCCGGTCATCGACGGGTGCGCCTACCGAGAGGCGCTTCAGGTCGTGTCGGTCGAGGGTGGGGTGGCGGCGAACGTCGTGCCCGATCGGGCGAGTCTTAGCGTGAACCATCGTTTCGCCCCGGACGTGGACTCGGCGCGAGCATTCCTTCGCGTGAGAGACCTCCTCGCGAGCGTCACCGACGAGGAGCTGGGCGACTCCGTCATGCTCGAGGAGTCTGCGGAGGGAGCGGCACCCATGCTCACGCACCCGCTGCTCGCTCGGCTCGTCACGGCGACCGGCCAGGCGCCGAAGGCGAAGCTCGGGTGGACGGACGTCGCCTTCTTCGCCGCCCGTGGCGTCCCTGCTTGCAACTTCGGGCCCGGCGACCCGACGCTCGCCCACTCCGCCGGTGAGCGGGTCGAGCGAGCCGATCTGGCGCGGGCAGCCGACGTGCTCGTGGCCTTGCTGCGCGACTAGAGCTGGTGGATCAAGGCCAGCCGGCTCGGGCGAAGATGCTGCTCAAAGCAGTGTTACAGCGTCTCCGTACCCTGAGGCCGTGGGCAGGACGTGGCATGCGGAGTCGGTTTCCGCGTCCTCTGAGGTACGGGGCGCGCCGGCTGCAAACGGCGGCTGCACGAGAAGTGTCCGCACCGCGGCCTCGTCAGAGCCTGCGCAGGACCGTTACGACCTTTCCGTAAACGGTCACGTCCTCTGGACGGAGCTCGATCTCTTCCATCGCGGGGTTCGCAGGCACGAGCACGATCTTGTTCCGCCGGCGCCTCAGGGTCTTCACCGTCGCCTCGCCACCGGGGATCCCTGCAACGACTATGTCTCCGGGCTCTGCCTCGGGCTGGCGCCGCACGACGACGTAGTCGCCCGAGAAGATGCCGGCTCCGATCATCGAATCCCCCCTCACCGCGAGCATGAACAGCTCGCCCTCACCGGTGAACTCTCTCGGGAGCGGGAGGACTTCCTCGACGTTCTCCTCGGCGAGGACGCCGGTCCCTGCAGCGACGTCACCGACAAGCGGCACGTGTGCGACCTTTCCGACGGGGAGAGCCGCGCCGGAGGTCGGCTCGAAGCGGACGACTATCGCACGAGGCTTCGTGGGATCACGCTGGAGATATCCCTCGCGCTGCAACACCTGCAGGTGTGCGTGGACGGTGGACGAGGACGTGAGGCCGACTGCCTCGCCGATCTCGCGGACCGACGGCGGGTAGCCGCGGTCGCGAATCTGATCGGCGATGAATTCGAGGATCTTGCGACGCTTGCCAGCGAGCGTTGCCTCGGACATGCGCTCGTTCCTTTCTGTCGGTCGTCTCAGGAGACGGTACAGGAATCGCAGGCAGGGTGCAAACATCCGTTCGTGAAACGCACGTTCGGTGCCTCCTTGACATCGAACGGGTGTTCGTGGTTCGATTGTGTCGAACACACGTACGTCAGGACCGGTCGTCTGATGCCCAAGCAGTCACGAGCACGACCAGGCGAAGGAGACAAGCCATGAGCGCATTGGCGCACCGCCACGAGGAGCGCGACGAGCAGGATGGCCGTCGCGGGCTCGAGCTTGTCCCGGATGATCTCGTCCCACCGCAGCCGGGGTGGGTTGCCGGTGCCACCCGCAGCAAAGGCGAGCCCGGGCAGGAAGACAGCCGCCAGGGTCACTGGAACGTGCTCGCCGAGCACATCGTCTCGTACCCGCCTGCTCACCGCCGGATGTTCCTCGAGCTGCCCGACGTAGCGCCCCAGAGCTATGGCGAGGTCTGGCTCGAGAAGGAGAGAGCCCGTCTGCGTGCCCGGGCGTCGGCCGGTCTTGCGAGCGATCCTCGGCGACACGCCCCGCAGCGACCCGAGTCTCCCCTCTGTTCTCACCCTGAGCCTGCCCGGCCAGATCTGCCTGCTCGCCGCCGGCAGCGTGAGCAGGCCGCCGCGACCCGGTCCTCCCCTGCGGTCGCGGCTCTTCGCGAGCCGCGAGGGTTGCGACGCCTCCTCCCTGGCGTCGCTGCCCTCGCCGTGCTCGTCGGCGCTTGGTTCGCTGCGTCGGCCCTGTCCGGCATCCACCAGCCGGTGGTGGAGCGCCTGCCCGGGTCCGTGCCGACGGCACACGGCTACCTCTACGTGGCCCGGCCAGGCGACACGCTGTGGTCGATCGCCTCGGCGGTCGAGCCCGGAGCCGACCCACGCATCCTCGTCGCCAGGCTCGAGCAGCAGCTGAAAGGCGGACAGCTCATCGCCGGCGATCGGCTCATCCTGCCCTAGCAGGCCACTCTGGACCGCTCAGCCGGCTGGCTCGGAGCTCCGGCGGGGGCGCTCAGGCTACGTGCACCAGACTGGAGGGCCTGCCGGCGAGGTCACGGGCAGAGGTACCGTCATGCCGTGCGATGCCCGTGGTGCGGCTCGACCGACGACCGAGTGGTCGACTCACGAGAGCTCGAGCAAGGTGCTGCCATCCGCCGCCGTCGGGAGTGCACTGCTTGTCGGAGCCGGTTCACCACCTACGAACGGGCGACGGAGGCGGGCGTCGTCGTCCTCAAGCGATCGGGACAGCGCGAGCCCTTTCAGCGCGAGAAGATCGTGGCCGGAGTACTGGCCGCCTGCAAGAACCGTCCGGTGGAGGAGGGCTCCGTGCAGGAGCTGGTGGACATGGTCGAGGACATCGCGCGGACGGCCGGTCCCGAGATAACGAGCGAGCAGATCGGCCGGGCGGTGCTGGATCGCCTGCGGAGCCTCGACGAGGTCGCGTCGGTGCGTTTCGCCAGCGTGTACAAGGGCTTCGAGGGCGTGGGCGACTTCGCCCGCGAGCTCGGGCTCCTGGACTCCACCGGAAGCGAGAGCGAGGGCCGCACCGGTGAGGGACAGCCTGGTACCGAGCCGGACACGACCCTGGCGCCGGAACAGGAGCACGCACGATGACAGGCGGCGAACTGCTGAAGGACATCCCGGACCGGGCGCTCGCCGTCTACGCCCATCCCGACGACCCGGACATCTCGTGTGGTGGGACGCTTGCATCCTGGGCCGTGCAGGGGAGCGAGATAGACGTCGTCATCTGCGCGTCGGGGGACAAGGGCTCTCCTGACCCGAGCGAGCGACCCGAGAAGCTCGTCGAGAAGAGGGCAGCCGAGGTGAACGAGGCCGCCGTGCTTCTCGGGCTGCGAAGCGTGCGGGCGCTCGGGCGCAGCGACGGCGAGTTCGAGAACGACGGCGACCTGCGGCGGGAACTCGTGACCCTCGTCCGTGCGCTGCGCCCGGCCGTCGTCGTGTGTCCCGACCCCACCGCCGTCTTCTTCGGATCTCATCACTACAACCACCGGGACCACCGGACGGTCGGCTGGGCAGTGCTCGACGCGGTTGCTCCGGCCGCGTCGAGCCCGTTGTACTTCCCCGGCACGGGAGACGCTCACCAGGTGTCGCTCGTGCTCATGTCCGGCTCGCTGGAGCCAGACTGCTGGGTCGACGTCACCGAGACGATGGGAGCCAAGCTCGAGGCGGTCGCCTGCCACCAGAGCCAGCTGACCGACGCCAACGACTGGTTCGCCTCTGCTCTGCGGGACGGGGCGGAAGAGGCGGGTCGACAGGTCGGCGTGAAGTACGCAGAGGCGTTCCGCCGGCTTGCCCTCTCGTGAGGGACCGGGGGGAGCGACGCCCGGCACGGCCGTGAGAGGCGACCGCGACCCGGACGCTCTCGACGTGCTCCACGTCGACATGGACTGTTTCTTCGCGGCAGTGGAAGCGCTCGACGAACCCGCCATAGCCGGCAAGGCCGTCATCGTCGGCGGTACCGGACCGCGTGGCGTCGTCGCATCGTGCTCCTACGAGGCGCGGGCGAAGGGTGTGAGGTCCGCCATGCCGATGGCCGAGGCGAGGCGACGCTGCCCCGAGGCAGTGATCGTGCCGGCGCGGCACGACCGCTACGGGGAGGTCTCACGGGAGCTGCACGACGTCATGCACGAGTTCACTCCGGCGATCGAGCCCATCGCGCTCGACGAGGCGTTCCTCGACGTGTCCGGAAGCCACCTGCTCTTCGGATCGAGCGAGGACATCGCCCGTGCCATCCGGCAGCAGGTGCGCGAGCGCCTCCATCTCGAGTGCTCGGTCGGCGTGGCGCGCTCCAAGCTGCTCGCGAAGCTGGCGTCACGAGACGCGAAGCCGCGCCCTTCGGAGAACGGCCCCCTCCCCGGCCCTGGCGTCGTCGTGGTGCGGCGGGAAGAGGAAGACGAGTTCCTCTCCGCCCGGCCGGTGAGGGACATCTTCGGTGTCGGACCGAAGACGGCTGCGCGGTTGCACAGCTACGGCGTCAACAAGGTCTCGGACCTCGCCGCCCTCGAGCCGGCGACCCTCGCGCGGATCGTCGGGCGTGCGCAGGGCAAGCACCTGTCCGCCCTTGCAAGAGGCGACGATCCTCGCCCGGTCGAGTCGGATCGGCGCGTCAAGTCGATAGGGCACGAAGAGACGTTCCCACGAGACGTCCGAGAGCAAGCGGTGCTCAACAGAGAGCTGGTCCGGCTTGCCGACTCGGTCGCCTCGCGGCTGCGTTCTGCAGGGGTCGCGGGAAGGACCGTGAGCCTCAAGGTCCGCTTCGGCGACTTCAAGACGATCACCCGAGCGCACTCCATGTCCCGCCCGCTCGCGACTGCGAGCGAGATAGCGAGGATCGCCGTCGCGCTGCTCGAGCCTGTCGAGGTGTCCGTCGGCGTCCGGCTCATCGGCGTCAGCGTCTCCGGACTGGAGGAGCCCGCCGCTGGCGGCGACCAGACGAGCGAGCAACTGAGCTTCGGGGCCTCCGAGATCGACCCGCAAGGGTCCGAGGGGAGCGGAGCGCGAGGGCGCGGGCGTCCGAGGCGGGAGGCGAGAGAGGAGGTCGAGCGTGCGGTGGATCTCATCCGCCGTCGTTACGGGCAGGGGTCGGTCGGCCCGGCCGTGGTAGTGGGCCGCGAGGGGCTCAAGGTGAAGCGGCCGGGCGATTCGCAGTGGGGCCCGCCGGCACCTTGATCGTCGACGCGGCGCTGCGATCGCGCCCTCGAAGTGTGCGACGTCATATGGGAAACTCGTAGGGATGGATCGGGTCCCGTCGTGCCGTATGCGCGGCGGGGCCGAGGCGGTAACGTTCTGGCGTTGCAGCCCGGAGATCCGAGAGCAGGATGATTCAGCAGGACGAGCCGGAAGGGGGTGACCGTGCCGCTGTCCGAGGAGGAGCAGAGAATCCTCCACGAGATGGAGCGGAAGCTCTACGAGCATGACCGAGCGTTCGCCAACCGGGTGAGCCACGGGTCGACCCGGCTCCAGGCGGTACGCGCCACGCGATGGTGGGTCGTGGTGTTCCTCGCTGGGTTCGCACTCTTGATCGCCACGTTCCGCTTCTCGCTCGCGCTCGGCGCGATCGGCTTCTTCGTCATGCTGGCGTCGAGCCTGGTCCTCGCCCAGCACATCCGCGAGGGCTCGTCGGCGAAGTCCGCCAACCGCCGGGGCACGCGGACGAGTGGCATCGCAGGAGAGTGGTCCGAGATGCGCCGCAGGATCAGGTCGAGGTTCGGGCACCGATCCTGAGCTCTGCCCGCTCGCCCGGCGAGGGCAGTGATCTCTGCCTGGCACTCGACATCGGGGGCACCAAGCTTGCCTGCGCGCTGGTCGACCGCTCCGCCAGGGTCCACTGGCAGGACCGTGTGAGGACGCCTCGAGCCACGGACGCCGAGGCCCTGTTCCGCGTCGTGCGAGACCTCGCCGAGCTGGGGCTGCGAGAAGCTCGTGGCCGCGGGCGGGTCGTCGTGTGCGGCGTCGGCTGTGGCGGTCCGATGAGTCGCCGCGGGGGCGGAGTGGAAGTCTCGCCGCTCAACATCCCGGCATGGAGAGGCTTCAGGTTGTCCGAGCGGCTGCACGCGACGTTTGAGGAGTTGGAACGCACCATCCTGGCCGAGTCCACGGCTCCCGGCCTGCCCCTGTTCGTGGACAACGACGCGAAGGCACTCGCTCTTGCCGAGGGATGGACGGGTGCGGCAGCGGGGGAGCGCGACTACATCGCGATGGTCGTGTCGACTGGAGTCGGGGGAGGGATCGTGCTCGACGGCCGCCTGCTCGACGGGGCGAACGGCAACGCCGGCCACATAGGCCACCTCATCGTCGAGCCGGAGGGGCACGACTGTGCCTGCGGCGCGCGCGGGTGCCTAGAAGCAGAGGCTTCGGGCACCGGGATCCGGGCCTTCACGGGCAAGCCTCCCGAAGAGGCCGGACCCGAACTGGTGGAGCGAACAGGGCGGCTCGTCGGGCGGGCCGTTGCCTCCGTCGCCAACCTCCTCGACCTGAAACTCGCCGTTGTCGGGGGCGGTGTCGCCCTCGGTTACGGATCGAGGTTCTTCCTCGGCGCCCAGCGTGAGATCGATCGCTCGGCCCGGCTCCAGCACTCGCAGGGTTGCCGCATCGCGCCGGTGGCACTCGGGCAGGAGGCGCCGCTCGTCGGAGCGGCGGCCGTCGGATGGCAGGGCTTCACCGGGAAGCGGCCGTGATGACCGAGGTCCCGGTCACCGCCGGCGCAGGTCGAGGACCGAGTGTCTCGCGGTTCTGGTGGCTTTCGGCCGCTCGTTGCCTCGGGCGGAGACCGGACCTCTGGTTCACGGGCCTCGCGGTTGCTCTCGCCCACGTGCCCAGGTCTTGGTGGCGCACCTCGCCTCACCTCCCCGTCCCGGCAGAGCGATGGATCCGCTTTCGCATGGAGACGGCATACGGCGACGCGGACGCCCGCCCCCCTGCTCGGGACGTGGTCACCTTCCTCGAATGGTGCCGTTCCGAGTGTCGCCGACGGTCCGCAGCGGCGCGGTATCGTCGCCCCAATATGAGAGCAGGTGGGCGGCTCCTGCGCCGCAGAGAGCGCCAAAGAGGCTGACGTGGCCGGCCGCGCGCTCGTCCTCAATGCCTCCTACGAGCCGCTGTCGGTCGTCACTGTTCGCCGTGCTCTCATACTCGTGCTCTCCGGAAAAGCCGTGCTCGTGCACGAGAGCGGTGCGTTCGTCCACTCGGCCACCCGGGCGTTCGCCGAGCCCTCGGTCGTTCGACTCGTCCACTACGTGCGAGTTCCCCACCAGTCGCGGGTGGCCGTCACACGGCGCTCGGTGTTCGTGCGGGACGGCCACAGATGCCAGTACTGCGGTGGCCAGGCCGAGAACATCGACCACGTCGTGCCACGCAGCCGTGGCGGCACGCACTCCTGGGAGAACGTCGTCGCTTGCTGCCGGCGCTGCAACACGAGGAAGGAAGACCACCTGCTCGAGGAGTCCGGCTTGCGGCTCGCACGCCAGCCGAAGGCGCCCCGGTCGAGGCTGTGGCTCATGGCGGCGAGCGGCGAGGTGGCCGCCGAGTGGGCGCCGTACGTCCAGCCGGCTCTCGGGCAGGCCGTCGGGCTCTGACACTCCACGGCCGCTGGCGCGTGGAGCGCCGCAACGGCACGCCCGCCGTGCTCCACAGGCTGTCGGCCGGAGCTCCGAGAGAGGGGCGCCTCGTGCGCGTCTGCCGCCCGTTGTCTGCCGCTCTCGTCCTCGGCAGCGCGCAACGCGAGTCGGATGCCGACCTTGACAACTGCCGGGAGGCGCGTGTCCCCGTCGTCCGCAGACGCAGCGGCGGCGGTGCCGTCCTCGTGGCGCCTGGTGCGCAGCTCTGGGTCGACGTCTTCGTGCCGAGAGGAGACGAGCTCTTCGTGCAAGACGTCAGCGCCTCGTTCCTCTGGCTCGGCGAAGCTTGGGCCGAGGCGATCGACGGCGTGGCTCCCCCCACAGGCCCGGGCGGCGCGAGCGGTGAAGTCGACGGCATCGGCAGGGCTTGCGTGCACAGGGGAGCGCCGGTCGTGTCGGAGCTGTCGGCGAGGCTCTGCTTCCTCGGCGCGGTGCCCGGTGAGGTCTTCGTCGCCGGGCGCAAGGTCGTCGGCTGCTCGCAGCGACGGGACAGAGACGGCGCCTGGTTCCACACCATGGCCCTCCTCGAGCAGGAGCCGGCGCGGCTCACGGCTCTCATGTCGTTCCCGCCTGCCGAGCGCGAAGAGGCGACCCGCCTGCTCGACGCCGCCGAGGGGATCGTGAGAGGCGGCCGGGGAGTGGTTGGACCGCTTGAAGCGGCCCTCCTCGAAGCACTCGCGCATCGCTGAGGCGGCTGCAGGCGTCGAGCACGGTCCGACGGGTCGTGCGCATGGCAAGCCATCTGCGGAGGTGCCACGCGGGCCACGGCGGGGTAGGACGGTGGTTGACAATGGTGTGATTCACCCATACGGTGGAGCAAAGTGGTAGCCAGGGGAGGAAGTAGCTATCACGGTGGAGAAGGGTCGTCGGTGTCGCCAACAGAGCTCTTCGTCGGTCGTTTCGACCGCACGCTCGACAGCAAGTGCCGCATCGTTCTCCCGGCGCGCCTCCGCACGGTCTTCGAGAGCGCCGGATATCTCGCCCCGCACGAGGACGGCTGCATCGCTCTTTGGACCGACGCCGACTTCACGAGGGAGGCGGACCGCCAGACCGAGCGCGAGGCCGAGGGGAGCGCTGCCCGGCACGAGGTGCGAGAGTGGTTCTCCCACGTGACCCGCGTGCAGATGGACGCGCAAGGCCGCATGCCCATCCCGCAAGACCTCCGCGAGCATGCCGCGCTCGACCAGGACGTGCTCGTGGTCGGCGTGCACCACCGGGTCGAGCTCTGGTCGAGGCACCGTTGGGAACAGCGCGACGGTGGCTCGTCCGGCTCGAAGGACGAGGCGGGGGAGGGGTCGTGAACCGTGCCGATCTCCGCCGTCTCGCCTACTGCCCTCCCCGGGCCAACCGCAGCCCCTCGGCCCAAGTGCTGGATGAGTCGCCCCTCTCCGCCTACGGCCATCCTCGTCTCGCAGGGCGCCCGCCCTGCTCGGCCGGGGGGTTGCGGTTGACGCGGGGAGGCGCGGCGGGCCGCCCCGGGGAGAGCTTCGCCCACGTGCCGGTCATGGCCGACGAAGTGGTCGAGACCTTCTCGGTCACACCGCCCGGTCTCCTGATCGACGCCACGGTGGGCGGAGGCGGGCACGCTGCCGCGATCCTCTCGAGCAGAAACGACGTCGTGCTGCTCGGGATCGACCGCGACCCCGAGGCCTTGAGCGCCACCGGGCAGACTCTGCAGCCCTTCGGTGCGCGCGCCCGGCTCGTCGCGGCGCGCTTCGACCGGTTGGAGGAGGTGGTGGCGTCGCGAGCCGGTCACGAGCCGGTCATCGGCGTCCTCTTCGATCTCGGAGTCAGCTCTTGGCAGTTCGACTCGCCGGAGCGCGGGTTCTCCTACCGCTTCGAGGGCCCGCTCGACATGCGCATGAACAGGGCGGATCCGGTGACGGCAGCCGAGATCGTGAACACCTGGCCGGCCGCCGAGCTCGCCCGGATCTTCGCGAGCAGCGGCGAGTCGCGCTTCGCCGGCCGCATCGCCCGCTCGATCGAGTCGCGACGGCCACTCCACACCACGAGCGAGCTAGCCGACGCGGTCCGGTCTGCCATACCCGCCGCTGCCCGGAGGGGCGGCGGGCACCCCGCGAAGCGCGTCTTCCAGGCTCTGCGCATAGCCGTCAACGAGGAGATCGACCAGCTCGGGCCGGCTGTGGACACTGCGATCAGGTTGCTCGTGCCGGGGGGCCGCATCGTCGTGCTCTCGTATCACTCGGGTGAGGACAAGCTCGCGAAGCAGCGGCTGCAGGCCGCCGCCACCGGATGGTGCTCGTGCCCCTCCGGCCTCCCCTGCGTCTGCGGTGCCGTGCCGGCCGTTCGCCTGCTCAACCGAGGCGCCCGCCTTGCCTCGCGCGAGGAGGTCGCCCGCAATCCGAGGTCGGCGAGCGCCCGCTTCCGGGCCGCCGAGCGCCTCCCTCGCGGGCAGTCGGACGACGAGGATCCTGCCGGCGAAGGGGGTGAGCCCTGATGGCATCGCCTGCAGCCGAGCTGCGTACGAAGGAGCGGGGCGCGCGGCAGCAATCCGAGGCGAACCGCGCCGAGGCCGAGCCGCTCCGCAGGCAGAAGGAGCAGCCCGCGGCCGAGCTCGGCGTCGTCGACCGGCGGAACCTGCTCGCGAGGCGCGAGCGGCGGCAGGTCACCGTGCTCGTGCTCGCCGCGGCGCTCTTCGTCGCCGGCGCACTCGCGATCGTGGCGGGTGGGCGTGCCCTCGTGGCCCGGGACCAGGTCACGTCCGACTCGCTGCAGGGAGCGATCGCGTCCGCGCTCGGCACCGAGCAGAACCTTCGCCTCGAGCGAGCGAACCTCGAGGCGCCGGGTCGCATCCTCCACATAGCCACGACGCAGCTCCACATGGTCACCCCGACGTCGGTCGTCTACCTCGAGCCGATCAACCCGGGCGAGACCGTGGCCGAGGCGCACGGCGCTTCGGTAGGCGCCGCGTCGTCACGCCGGTCGGCCTCTTCTACCGGCCTTCACGAGCAGAGGGGTAGTTCGCCAGGCCACACCCGCCAGCGGCGTTCCCGGGCACAGAAGAGCTGAGCTGCGAGTTGACGGCGACGCGGACGGGGAGAAGACGGCCTGCCGTCCCCGAGGAGCCTCCTAGGCGGCCACCGGTTCTCTCGTCTGCCCCGGGCGCGCTCTTCGTCCGCTCGCCGGGAGCGTCGCGGACCTCGGCGGCGCGGCGGCCGAGACCGACCCAGGTGAGGCCGCTCGATCCCACCTCGAAAGAGCTCGAGAGGGTCGGTCGAGCAGATCGCCCGGGGAGCCGGCCCGGCCCGGCCCGGCCCACGGGACGCCGACGGCCTGCCGGGCAGGCCCGGCGCAGCCGGCCGGCGGCGCCTCGAGGGCGTCTCGCCGCGGCGCAAACGGCGCACGGGAAGAGGCTCGTCGCAGTTTTCGCCGTGATTGTCGTCGCCATCGCCTACGTGGCGTGGAACGTGGTGAACGCCGAGGGCTTCTCGGCTGCGAAGTACGCCGCCTACGGACGATCCGAGCTGTTCCACACCGTCTCGCTTCCTTCCCTTCGCGGCACCATCTACGACCGCTACGGCAACGTGATAGCCGTCTCGGTGCCGCGGGTGGACGTGGTGGCCGATGACTTCCTCGTCACGCGGCCCATTGCCGGACTTCAACAGCTCGCGAGCATCCTCCACATGCCGCCGGCGACCCTCACGGCGAAACTGTCCGAGCGGAGCGGCTACGTGCCGCTCGCCTACGAGCTGCCCCAGAGCGTCGGCGACCGCATCTCGGCACTTGACCAGGCCTTCATCTCCCTCGTCCCCGACACCCAGCGGATCGACCCCTCAGGCTCGCTCTTCAGCCCCCTCCTCGGCATCGTGGGCTGGAACAACAAGGGCTTGTCCGGACTCGAGTACCAGTACCAGCAGCTCCTCGCGGGCGCGGCGGGAAGCGAACAGCTCGCGGAGAGCACGGGTGGGCTCGCTCTTCCCTCTGGGGCGAGGGATGTGAAAGCGGCGAAACAGGGCTACGGCCTCGTCCTCACCCTCGACCAGTCGCTGCAGTACGAGGCGACGAAGGCGCTCGCCGCGCAGATAGCGGCCACGCACGCCGTGAGCGGCACGGTGGTCGTTCTCGACACGAGGACCGGGGGCGTGCTCGCCATGGTCAATCTCGCGAGGGAAAAGGGCCAGGTGATCCCGGCGCAGCAGAACCTGGCGCTCACGGCTCAGTACCAGCCGGGCTCGGTCATGAAGCTGGCTACGTTCTCGGGTGCGCTGCAGTCGGGCCTCATCAGCCCGACGTCCGTCTTCACCGTGCCGGACCAGATAATGCTCGGCGGCTGGCCCTTCCAGGACGCCGAGTACCACCCGACCGAGCAGATGCCCGTCTCCCAGATACTCGCCCAGTCCTCCAACGTGGGGACTATCGAGATCGCCCACCTCCTCGGGCAACAGCGCCTCTACCACTACTTGCGGGACCTCGGCTTCGGACAGACGACCGGGCTTGACTGGCCGGGCGAGACAGCAGGTACCCTCGCTCAGCCTGACCAGTGGTACGCCTCCGACATGGGCACCATCCCGATCGGCACGGGTGAGGCAGTGACCGCCATGCAGATCGTCGATGCCTACAACGCAGTCGCCAACGGCGGGGTCTTCGTACCCCCGAGGCTCGTCGAGGCCACCGTCGCGCCGAACGGCACGGAGCACATGCTCGACAAGCCCGCCCCACACCGCGTGCTCGACCAGAGCACGGTGCACGAGCTCGTCCCGATGCTCGAGCTCGTGACGAAGGTGGGGACCGCTCCCGCCGCCCAGGTGCCCGGCTACACGGTCGCCGGGAAGACCGGGACGGCACAGATCCCGAGCACCACCAGCCTCGGGTACCAGCCCGGGGCGTGGATGGCGACGTTCGT
>JAJYVX010000285.1 GCA_021791795.1 Actinomycetes bacterium
CGCACTCCGGCGGCTCGCGAGCGACCTCGGCGAGGCGCGCCTCGGGTCCCGGGGGATGGCGGGCTTCCGGCGCTACCTGCTCGGGTACGCGGCCTCCGAGGGGTTCGCGCGGCTCGAGGCGGAAGCCGCCGAGTGCAAGGCGGCCCTCGGGGACGTCCGCTACTGCGTGCACATCGACGGCGGACGGGTGACCGTGACGCGCTACGACGAAGAGCCCGACTACAGCGCGGAGATCCAGTCGGTGTTCGAGCGGTTCCGGCAGGGCGCCGTACGCAGCTACCTCGCCAACTACCGGGTGTGGCCCGGCATGACCTCCGTCGGCCAGCAGGTCCTCGCGCTCGTGGTGCGCCTGTTCCCCGAGGAGTTCGCGCTCCTGGCGAGGTTCTCCGAGCAGCACCGGAGCTTCTTCGACCCCGGCGTGCACCGCTTCTACGGTGAGCTCCAGTTCTACGTCGCCTACCGTGAGCTCGTCGACTCCGTCGGTGCCGACGGGCTCGACTTCTGCTACCCGGAGGTGGCCACGCAGTCCAAGGAGGAGCTCGCGGAGGGCACCTTCGACCTCGCGCTCGCCGTGAAGCTCACCTCCGAGGGCCAGAAGGTCGTGACCAACGACTTCCACCTGGACCGAGGGGAACGGATCTTCGTCGTGTCCGGCCCGAACCAGGGCGGCAAGACGACCTTCGCTAGGACCTTCGGTCAGCTGCACCACCTGGGCGCCCTCGGGGTCCCGGTTCCGGGCCGGAGGGCCCGCCTGTTCCTGTGCGACAGGATCTTCACGCACTTCGAGCGTGAAGAGGACCTCTCCGGGCTGACCGGGAAGCTCGAGACGGACCTTCTCCACATGAAGCGCACGCTGCGTGCCGCCACCCCCGCCAGCGTGGTGGTCATGAACGAGGTGTTCTCCTCCACCTCGCTCGAGGACAACCGCTTCCTCGGCGCCGAGGCCATGGGCAAGCTGATCGGGCTGGGCTGCCTCGCGGTCTACGTGACCTTCGTCGACGAGCTGGCGTCGCTCGCCCCCTCGGTCGTCTCGATGATCAGCACGATCGTGCCCGGCGACCCGACGCAGAGGACCTTCAAGGTGGTGAGGGGACCGGCGAACGGGCTGGCCTACGCCCTCGCGCTCGCCGAGAAGTACCGGCTCACCCGCCCCCAGCTTCTCGAGCGCATCCGGTGAAGGCACACCTGCTCTACCCGGACAGGGACTTCGACTTCTCGGCGGAGCCCGGCACCTTCGACGACGACCTGCTGCGAGATCTCGAGCTCGCGGTCGTCCTGCAGGCGATGGCGAAGGGGGACCGGTTCCTGCTGGACGTCTCGAGGCGCGTGCTGCTCGAGAGCCTGGACGACGTCGGGCTCGTCCTGTACCGCCAGGCGGTCCTGGCCGACTGCATGGAGCAGGAAGAGACGGTCCGCGAGCTCTACGCGCTCGTCGTCGCGGCGCTCGGGGACAAGCGGGGCTTGTTCTGGGGGATCCGCTCGGGTTCGCCGGCGGTCACCCTGGGTGGCGCCGTCACGCAGCTCGAGGCGTTCTCGGTACGGCTGCGCGAGCTGCGTCAGCTGGCCGACCGACGCCGGGAGGAGTTCCGCTCCGAGGGGTTCGTGCACCTGTTCGAGTCGATCCGGCGCGACCTCGACGACGAGTACCTCGAGACGCTGCGCAGGCACCTGCGCCAGCTGCAGTTCCGAGACGGCGTCCTCCTCAGCGGGCGCCTCGACCGCGACAACTCCGGGATCGACTACGTACTGCGCGCGCCGAGCACGAAGAGGCCCAGGTGGCGCGAGCGCGTCGGCCTCGCGCCGCGCACCTCCTACACCTTCACCATCCCCCCGCGCGACGAGGGGGCCGCGAACGAGCTGGCCGAGCTGACGAACCGAGGGCTCAACCAGGTCGCCAACGCGGCGGCACAGGCCGCGGACCACATCGAGAGCTACTTCACGATGCTGCGCGCGGAGCTCGCCTTCTACGTGGCGTGCCTCAACCTCGCCGGCGCGCTCTTGGAGCGGGGGACGCCCCTCGTCTTCCCCACCCCCCTCCCGAGCGAGCCGGCCCGCTTCGCCTGCGGCGACCTGCGCGACACGGCGCTCGTCTTGCAGACCGCCGAGACGGTGGTGGGCAACGACGTCGACGCCGACGACCGGCCGCTCGTCGTCGTGACCGGAGCCAACTCGGGGGGGAAGTCCACGTTCCTCCGGAGCGTGGGGCTCGCGCAGCTCATGACGCAGTGCGGCATGTACGTCACCGCCTCCTCGTACCGGTCGAGCCTCCACAGCGCTGTCTTCACCCACTTCGGCAGGGAGGAGGACGAGTCCATGCGGAGCGGACGCCTGGACGACGAGCTGCGCCGGATGAGCGTCATCGTGGACGCGGCGGCCAGGCACGCGCTGGTCTTGTTCAACGAGTCCTTCTCGGGGACCAACGAGCGCGAGGGCTCCGAGATCGGCCGCCAGATCGTCCAGGCGCTCTTGGAGCGCGACGTCGCGGTGTTCTTCGTCACCCACCAGTTCGACTTCGCGGACGGCTTCCGCATTTCGAGGCCGTCGACGACGAGGTTCCTGCGGGCCGAGCGCGCCGCCGACGGGCGGCCGAGCTACCGGCTGGTGCCTGCCGACCCGCTGCCGACCAGCTTCGCCGTCGACGTCTACCGCCGGATCGGCGGCTTCGCCGGCGCGGACCCGGGCGTCTCGGGCGTGGGCCATGGCGACGAAGCCCCTCTCGAGGTGGGAGGGGAGGCGGGGAGCGACGCTGTGGTCTCGGAGCGGATGAGCTGACCGCCGGCGACGCGCGGGCCGACCGTAGACTCCGGCCGTGCGCGAGGGCCGCGGCAGCTCGACGGGGTCAGCCCGGGTGCCCGGCGACGTCCCCGGGCACGTGGCGGTGATCATGGACGGGAACGGCCGATGGGCCGAGTCGAAGGGGCTCGCGCGCACCGAGGGCCACCGTCAGGGTGAGGCGACGCTCGCGCAGGTCGTGCGCGCCGCGGACGACCTGGGCATCCGCTGGTTCACCGCGTACGGCTTCTCCACCGAGAACTGGACGCGTCCCAAGCTGGAGGTGGACTTCATCCTCGGTCTCCACAAGAACATCTTCGGCAGACGCCT
>JAJYVX010000286.1 GCA_021791795.1 Actinomycetes bacterium
GCTTTCGGGAGTGGGAGACCGAGGTGGACACGTTCCTCTTCGGCCGCGAGCGGCTCTCGGACGAGGTGTTCGGGGTGTCGCAGGAAGTGGTCCTCGCGCGTGCCACCGACCCGGACGTCAACGCCGCCGGGCAGGACGGTGGTCTCGTCTCGGCCATCTTGATCTACGCGCTCGAGAACGACGTCATCGACGCCGCCCTCGTCTCGTACCTGGAGGGAGACGGCACGAGCTGGAAGGCGGTGCCCGGAGTTGCGACGACGCGCGAGCAGGTCCTGGCGGCGTCAGGCTCCCGCTACACCTACTCGGCGAACCCCCTTGCCTACGGCGAGGCCATCGCCGGTGGCGCCGAGCGCATCGGCCTCGTCGGCATGAGCTGCCAGGCCTCGGCGCCTCCGATCATGGCGGCGAGAAAGGCCGGCAAGGTGGCACGGCGCTTCGCGCTCACGATCGGCCTGTTGTGCTCGAAGACCTTCGACGACGCCATCTTCCCGGAGCTCTTCGAGGCCCGCTACGGCCTCAAGCGCGAGCAGATGGTGAAGATGAACATAAAAGGGGTCTTCCAGATCTGGATGCGCGACGGCAGCTACCACGAGGTACCCCTGAAGGAGGCGCACGCCTGGACTCGCGAGGGGTGCAAGCAGTGCCCGGACTTCTCCGCCGAGCACGCCGACATCTCAACGGGCGGGATCGGCGCCTTCGCGGACTGGACGATCACAGTCGTGCGAACCGACAAGGGCCGCGAGCTCATGGACGCGATGGTCGCGGCCAGCTCGATTGAGGTGCGACCGGGAGCCGACGATCCGGGCGCAGTCGAGCTGCTCAGAAAGCTCGCCCGCGTCAGCCGCAGGCGCTGGCCCGAGACGGCGGCGGCGGCCCCGAGGCGGCTGGCGGTCAGCCCTGCCTGATGAGCTCGCAGGCCCGCCGCACGACGTCGTCGAACATCTCGGCGCTGAGCAGACCCGTGAAGACGTTTCGCTGGCTCGGGTGGTAGGTGCACAGCAGCCACCGACGGTGCCGCGCCTCGGGTAGGTCGAGCTCGATCTCCAACCCGTGCGCAAAACGCCTCCTCGGCTTGGCGATCGCGCCCGCCACCGGCGAAGTCTTCAAAAGGGCGTCGTAGGCGAAGGCTCCGAGCGCGAGGTAGACCCTGGCCTGATCGAGGACGGCCAGCTCCTCTTCTAGGTAGTGGCGGCACCGGTCCCGTTCCGCCGGCAGCGGCTTGTTGTCCGGCGGAGCGCAGCGGACTGCCGCGGTGACGTAGCAGTCGGCGAGTTCGAGGCCGTCGTTGCGGCTCCCCGACTCGGCCTGGTTCGCGAACCCCGCCCGCCACAGCGCCGCGAAGAGGAAGTCACCCGAGCGGTCGCCGGTGAACATCCGGCCGGTGCGGTTGCCCCCGTGTGCCGCCGGAGCGAGGCCGACGACGACGAGCCGCGCGCCCCCCACCCCGAAACCCGGCAGCCCCCTCTGCCAGTACTCCTCCCCCCGGAACGCCGGTGGTGGCCGGGAAGCCGCCTCCTCGCGCCAGGCGACGAGGCGCGGGCAGGCCGCGCACCGCGCGACCCGTCCTCCGATCTCCTGCAAAGCAGCGTCTCGGCCGCGCGGTGCCGGTGCATCAGTCATGGGTCGCGACGGTACGGTACAAAGATGCCGAGAGCACGCCCGAAAGCCGACCCGACAACCACGATCTGCTACGTGCGGCACGGCTCGACGCCGACCACCGGCAAGATCCTCCCCGGTCGTGCCCGCGGCCTGCACCTCTCCGATGGCGGGAGAAACGAGGCCGAAGACACTGCCGGGCGCTTTGCCGGCGTTCCCGTCGCGGCGCTTTACTGCTCTCCGCTCGAGCGCGCGCGCGAGACGGCAGCCCCGATCGCGAAGGTGACGGGTCGCAGAGCCGTCGTCGATCGCGCGCTTACCGAGTGCGACTTCGGGGAGTGGACCGGCGCGGAGCTGTCACGCCTCGCCAAGCTGGAGGAGTGGGGGGCGGTGCAGCGGTACCCGTCGGGTTTCCGCTTTCCCGGTGGCGAGTCGTTCGTCGAGCTGCAGGGCCGCCTCGTCGAGAGGGCCGCGCGGTACCGGGCAAAGCATCCCGGTGAGATCGTCGTGGCGGTGAGCCACGCCGACTGCATAAAAGCTGCGGTCGCGAGCGCGCTCGGGGTGCCGCTCGACCTGTTCCAGCGGATAATGGTCGGCACATGCTCGACGACCGTGGTCGCCTATGGCTCGGGCGGCCCAACGGTGCTGGCGGTGAACTCCTATGCTCCCTTGGCCCGCCTGATCCCGAAGCCGGCCGCAGCGACGGCCGAAGGAGGTCGATGAGGTGAGAGAGATCTACGAGCTGAGCGAGCCGGACCGGGTGAGCTTCGGGACCGTCGGCGAGGTGGGCGAGCGGGTGTTCCTGCTCCAGGCGCGTCAGGGCCAGCAGGTGGTCACCCTGAAGCTGGAGAAGACCCAGGTGTCGACGCTGTGCCATGTCCTTGGGAGGTTGCTGCGCGGCCTTGACGGCCCGGGCGAGCTGCCGCCGGGAGGCACGGACCTCGAGCCGTTCGTGCTGCCGGACCTCGTCGTTAGAGCCTTGCAGCTCGGATATGACGGCGTGAGGGACCGCGTCGTGCTTCTGTGCGCCGACACCGACACCGGTGAGGAGCCCTACGACGTGGCCGAGGAGAGCGAGGACTCAGAGGGCTCGGTCGTCCGGCTGGCGATGTCGCGCGAGCAGGCCATGGCGCTTGCGATCCGAGGCACCGAGCTGGTCGAGTCCGGGCGGCCGAGCTGCCCGCGATGCGGCTACCCGCTCGACCCGAGAGGCCATGTCTGTCCGAAGCTGAACGGGAACGCGCCGCCTCGCATATGACCCCCGACACCGCCCCCCGGCCGCACAGCTCGCAGCAGTGGCTCGAGGTCCTCGCGAGCGGCGAGATCGAGATCGAGGGACGGCTCCCGTGGAGCTCCAACTTCTCGTTTCTCGCGACGGTGGCCTGCGGCGATATCCGTGTGCGGGCCGTCTACAAGCCGGGCCGGGGTGAGCGAGAGCTCTGGGACTTCGGCCGGGATCTGTACCGCCACGAGGTTGCCGCGTACGAGCTCTCC
>JAJYVX010000060.1:0-13239 GCA_021791795.1 Actinomycetes bacterium
CTCACGGCCTCGGCGGCCCGCACCAACGACGAGTCCTTCTTCGTCCGCACGGACCGGCCGGGGTCGTCGTCCATGGCGATGACCTCTGACGCAGCTATGACTTCGAGACCGCCGACGTCGCCGAGCGAACCGTCGGACGGCCCGACGAGCACCACCGGCAGGCCGAGCGTCTGGGCCTCTAGTGCGCCACGGACGATCTCAGCCGGAGCCTTGTCCCCGCCCATCGCGTCTATCGCGACAGGCAGCCCCGCTGCCGAGTCGATCAGTCGACCTCTATCGCCTGGCGGCCGTGGTACCAGCCGCAGTGCGGGCAGACGACGTGAGGCAGCTTCGCCCTACGGCACTGCGGGCAGAGGCTGCGCGCCGGCTCTTTGAGTGACCAGGCCGAGGCCCGGCGGCTCCTGCTCTTCGCCTTAGACGTCTTCTTCTTCGGGACGGCCATCGTCGCTTCCCTTGCTCGTTCCTGTCGCCTGGCCCACCTGCGGGCCCTCGCTCACCAAGTCCACGAGAGCTGCCCATCTCGGATCGGCAGGCACCTCACACGAGCAAGCCTCGCGGTTTCGGTTCGCACCGCATTGCGGGCAGAGGCCACGGCAGGCCTCGAGACAAAGCGGAGCGAGCGGCAGCTCAAGGATAACGGAATCGTGGAGGATGGGTTCAAGGTCGAGCCATTCCGAACCTACGCCGTAGCCGAGCTCGGGATCGGGGTCGTCGACGCAGAGCTCCCTCACCCTGATATCGAGCTCCCCCTTCGCCGTGTCGAGGCACCGCCTGCACGTGCCCTCCCATTGCGACCGCACGGTCCCCGAGACGGTCACTCCCCCTATCGCCGACTCGAGGGTCCCCGAGAAGCCGACCGCGGCGCCATCCGGTACCCACGAGTTCGTGACCCGCAGGTCGTGATCGCTCAGCACTCCCTCGACGGCGACCTCGAGTCGCGAGCCCGGCCTGCGGCGCAAGGCGCCCACTGCTACGACAAAGGGTCGCCCCCGCGCCGGCCCCGAGCCGGCGCCTCTCACTCGAGGTCCTGGTCGAAGAGCTCTTCGCCGTCGGCGCCCTCGTCCGGTCGGCGAGGAGAGCCCTCGGGACCCGCGCCGAAGAACCCGTCCTCGCCGGCATCCTCGTAGGGGTCGACCGGCACGGCCGCCAACCGCTCCCGCCCGGCGCGAACCGAACGCATGGTGCGGTCGAGCACTATCTCGAAACCCGCCAGCTTCTGGTCCACATAGTCCTCCGCCTCGTGCTTGAGGCGACGTGCCTCAGCCTCGGCATCCTCCACGATACGGACGGCGCGGTGCTCTGCCTGGCGGACGATCTCGGTCCTCTGAACCATCCGCTCGGCCTGCACCCTCGCGTCCTCGATGATCTCGGCCGCCTCCCGCCTCGCCGTGGCAAGCACGTCCTCGCGGTCCTTCAGGAGACGCCTCGCCCGCCGGAGCTCGTCCGGCAGCTCGTCGCGCGCCGCCTCGAGCAACTCCATCGCCTCGTCCCGGCCGATCATCACCGAGGACGAGAGGGGCACCGACTTCGCCGTGGCGACGATGTCGATGAGCTCCTCGATCAGGCCCTCGATGCCGTCGTCCACCTGCTCGGGGTGCTCGTAGGGGTCGGACCCGCCGCCTCCGGCGTGATCGATCCGGTCGGTCACGGCGCGGCCGCCTTGAGCCTCCGGTTGACCGGCTCGGGCACGAGCCCGCTGACGTCGCCTCCATAGCGAGCCACCTCCCAGATGAGGCGGCTCGCGATGTAGGCGTTCTGCGCGCCGGTGGGGATGAAGAGCGTCTCGATGCCCGACAGCTCGCGGTTCATCTGGGCCATCTGCAGCTCGCTCTCGAAGTCGGTCACCGCCCTGAGGCCCTTCACGATGACGCTCGCGCCGACCTCGCGGGCAAGGTCGACCACGAGCGTGGACATCGCGACGAGCTGCACGTTGTCGAGGTGTGTGACGGACTCTGCGATCATGGCCTCGCGCTCCTCGATCGGGAAGTGCGGCGCCCCCTTCTGCGGGTTGCGCAGCGACGCCACGATGACGAGGTCGAACAGCCGGCACGCCCGCTCAACGACCTCGAGGTGGCCGTTGTGGAAGGGGTCGAACGAGCCGGGGAGAAGCGCTACGAACGGGCTCGGACGGCAATCCTCGGGTTGCGTGGTAATCGTCCTTCCTTCTCCGTGGCTGGCGGCTCACCGAGAGCCGGACTCGCTCGATCTTCTGGCCAGTGTGAGGAGCGTACCGCCGTGGCGGTAGAGGCGGATGGTTTCGAATTGCGGTCCCACTTCGACCGCCCGCGAGTGCTCGAGCAGGATCACCTCGGCGACTGGTGCCAGCCGTGCGACGAGCAGCTGCCAACCGTCGAAGCTGTAAGGCGGGTCGACGAGCGCGAGATCGGCGCGATCCGCCCCCTTCTCGAGATAGGCGAGGACGTCCGCGCGGACGACCCGGCCGCGGGCTGCAAGGTCCCCGACGGAGGCGAGGTTTGCCTCTATCGCCCGCAACGCCCGCGCGTCCGACTCGACGAAGGCGACTCTCGCGGCACCGCGCGACAAGGCCTCTATCCCGAGAGCCCCGCTGCCGGCGAACAAGTCGAGCACGACCGACCCCTCGACGAGGCGACGAGCTTCGAGGGCGTCGAACATGGCCTCGCGCACGCGGTCGCTCGTCGGGCGCAGGCCGGGCAGGTCCGGCGCCTCTAGGCGCCGCCCCTTCAGCTCGCCGGCGATGACTCTCACCTCGTCACCGGCCGAGCAGCCGTCATGCTTGCGCTCGCTCCCGCCGGCAGGCCCGAGGAGGCCCGCAACCGGCTCAACTGCGGAAGAGGAACTCGCGCTCCTCGTCCGACACGAACAGGTCGAGCTCGTCCCGCAGGTCTTGGTGCTCCGGCCGGCTGAGGGAGCCGTCGGCGTCGATGATGCTGGTGGCCACGTCACGCGCCGCCGCGACGAGGTCGCGGTCCGTCGAGAGCGCGGCGAGCTTCAGGTCGGTCCGCCCCTTCTGGCGCGCGCCGAGCATCGTCCCCTCCCCTCGCAGCTCGAGGTCGGCTTCGGCGAGCTCGAACCCGTTCTCGCTCCTCACCACCGCCTCGAGCCGCCTGTCGGCGACGGGGGTGACCGGATCGGCGAGAAGGAAGCACCGCGAGGGCACGGAGCCACGCCCTACCCGTCCTCTCAACTGGTGCAGCTGGGCGATGCCGAAGCGATCGGCGTCCTCGATCACCATGACGGTGGCGTTCGGCACGTCGACTCCCACCTCGACGACGGTCGTGGCGACGAGGACCTGCAGCTCGCCTTTGCGGAAGCGGGACATGACGAGATCCTTCTCCCTCGAAGGCAGCTGCCCGTGCAGGATCCCGACGCTGTGGCGATCGAGGGGGCCGGATGCGAGACGGTCGGTCTCCTCGTTCACCGACCGGGGCGGGCGCCGCTCGGGGGAGGGCAGCGAGACGAGCCTCGACTCCGACCCCTCTGTCAGCTCGTCGCCCGCCTCCTCCTCGCCCGCCTCCTCCTCGCCCTCCTCCCACTTCCCATCGACGAGCGGGCAGACGACGTAGGCCTGCCGTCCCGCGTCGAGCTCGGCACGCACGTGCCTCCAGGCGGTCTCCTCCTCCTGCCAGGAAAGCCAGCGAGTCCTGATCGGCGTCCTCCCCGGCGGCAGCTCGTCGAGCACCGTCTGGTCGAGGTCGCCGTACACCGTCATCGCCGCGCTGCGAGGGATGGGCGTAGCCGTCATCACGAGCACGTCGGGATCCGAGCTCGCCTTCTCGCGCAGCAGCGCCCGCTGCTCGACCCCGAAGCGGTGCTGCTCGTCCACCACGACCGCGCCGAGCGAGGCGAACTCGACGTGCTCGACGAGCAGTGCATGGGTGCCGACGAGGATGTCGAGGTCGCCGGCACGCAGCTCGGCGAGGATGCGGGCCCTCTCGGCCCCCGTCGTCCGGTTCGTGAGCAGGCCGACCACGAGGGGACGGGTCCCCCCGATGCGGGAGGAGTCCTCCACCTCGAGCTCGGCGAGCATCTCGCGTGAGGAGTAGAAGTGCTGCTCGGCGAGCACCTCGGTCGGCACCATGAGCGCACCCTGGTGCCCGCTGTCCACGGCCGTGAGCAGAGCCGCCAGGGCCACGACCGTCTTGCCGGAGCCGACGTCACCCTGCAGCAGCCTGTTCATCGGGCGCGGCGAGGCGAGGTCGGCCCGGATCTCGGCGATGGCCCGCTGCTGGGACCCGGTCAGCTCGAACGGCAGGTGCCCGAGGAACCTGTCGACGAGGCCGCCCTCCACGATGTCGTGGGCGATCCCCTTCGCCTCGAGCGCGAGGCGTCTCTTGCGTGAGACGAGCAGCAACTGCAGGCGGAGCAGTTCGTCGAAGGCGAGCCGCCGTCTGGCGGCCCGGCGGGCCCCGTGCGTCTCGGGCCGGTGGATGTCCCTGAACGCAGCCGTCCGCCCCACGAGCGAAAGCGCTCCGAGATGCTCGGCGGGGACAGGCTCGACGAACTCCCCAGCGCGTTCGAGCGCCTCGGCGACGTACTCGCCTAGCTCGACCGAACCGATCCTCGCCTTCGGCGACTGCGGGTAGACGGCGACAATCCGCCCGGTCTGGTTCCCGAGCAGGTCGACGACTGGATGCACCATCTGCCTCGTCCCCCTGAACAGCTCGGCCTTGCCGAACACGGTGACCGGGCTGCCGTTCGGCAGCTGCTTCGCGCGCCACGGCTGGTTGAAGAAGACGCACTTGAGGAGTCCAGTACCGTCGTCGACGAGCACCTCGGTCATGGGCCGGTTCCCGCGGAGGCGTCGAGACGATGACCGCACGACCGATCCGGACACGAGTGCCTCCTCGCCGTCGGCGAGAGCCACTATCTGAGAAGCGTTTCGCCGGTCGACCCATCTCCTCGGGTAATGGGTGAGCAGGTCGAAGACGGTCTCGATCTCCATCGAGGAAAGGCCGGCGAGCTTTCTCTCGGGAACGCTCTTGAGCTCGCTGACCGGCGTGCCGGCAAGTCTCCGCAGGCGCCTCGGACTCACTCGGCCGAGACCAGGTAGGGATAGAGCGGCTGGCCGCCATGATGCATCTCCACCGTCACCCAACCGTGGTTCGCCGCCAGCCACTCGGTGATGCGACGGGTCTCGGCAGCGTTCGCGCCCGCGCCCTCGATGATCGTGACTATCTCGTGGTCGTCGCGGAGCAGCTTCGCGAGGAGGCCCGTCGTGGCCTCGGCGGGCGACGTCGCCACCGACTGGATCCCGTCGCGCGAGAGTCCGATCCAGTCGCCTGCTGCGATGTGGCCGGCTGGCGAGTCGCTCGTGCGGATCGCTTGGGTCACCTCGCCTGCCACGACCCGGGCGGCGGCAGCGGTCATCGACGTGAAGTTGTCGTCAGCGGTGGCCTCGGGGTCGTACTCGAGAAGAGCGGCAAAGCCCTCCTGGATACCTGCGGTCTCCACCACCCGCGCAGGCTTGTGCGAGACGGCACAGGCCTGGGACGCGACGGCGAAGATGTTCTTGTTGTTCGGCAGTACCACGACCTCGTGGCCCGGCACCTTCTCCATCGCCTCGAGTATCTGGGCCGTCGAAGGATTCATCGACTGTCCCCCGGCGATCAGCTGGCGTACCCCGAGCGAGCGGAAGATGCGGCCGATCCCGCCGCCTGTCGCCACAGCCACGACGGAGGTGAGCGCGGTCCCTCCGTCCCGGGTCTTCGCGTCGGCGCCGTCCCCATCCTCGGCCCGGGCACCACCGGCTTCACTCGCGCGGCGCACCCACGACTCCTCTTCCATCTGCTCGTGCAAGTCACTCACCCGGATCTGCCTCGGTCTACCTGCGTCGAGACCGGCCTCGACGGCCGACCCGATGTCGTCGGTGTGGATGTGGCAGTTCCACAGGCCGTCGCCTCCGACGACGACGATCGAGTCGCCGATGCCCGCCCAGACCTCGCGGAACCCGCTGATCGCCTCGTCCGAAGCCTCGAGGAAGTACATGACCTCGTAGCGGAGCGAGCTCACGTCCCCAGCTCCTCCAAGGGTCTCCGGCTCGGGCACCGCCCGGCCCGAACCGGGGCCGGCGCCCCCGGCCAGGAGGGTGGCGACGCTCTCGGGTATTGGCAGGCGCGCGGGAAGGGGGCGGAAGTCGACCACCTGCAGCAACGCCTCGAACATGAGGACGAGCCCGGCGCCACCCGCGTCGACGACGCCGGCGTCGGCGAGGACCGACAGCTGCTCCGGCGTACGCGCGAGAGCCTCGACCGCCGCATCGCGGGCCGACAGGGCGATCCCGAGCATGTCGCCGCCTGCCTCGGCGCGGCGGGTCGCCTCGGCGGCTGCCGCGGCCGCCACCGTGAGGATGGTCCCCTCCACCGGCCGCATCACCCCGGCGCGTGCGGCCGCGCTGCCGTCGGTGAGAGCGGCGGCGAGCAACCCGGTGTGCACCTCGGGCGAGTCCGCGAACGTGCCGGCGAGGCCGCGCAGGATCTGGCAGAGGATGACGCCCGAATTGCCCCGCGCTCCCATGAGCGAGCCGTGGGCAATCGCCTTGCACACGGCTCCCATCACAGGAACTTCCCCCGTGACCGGCTGCCCGTCGGGTGCGCCCGCCAGCGCCGCTCCTGCGGTCTCCCGTATCTCACGGACGACCGACTCGAGCGTGAGGTGCATGTTCGTGCCGGTGTCGCCGTCAGGCACCGGGTAGACGTTCAGCCTGTTGATCGTGTCCCGGTGGTCGGACAGCGCCGTCTGGAAGGCGAGCATCCACGACGCGACATCCGCAGGGGAAAGCGCGGCGAGGCTCACCGCGGCACCGGCACGACTACGCGCCCTGTGGCCGGGCGACAGAACCCATGGGCGAGGATGGTAACCTTGCGAGCCGTCCCAGGTAGTCCTGTCGATCGAGGTTACGCGTCCAATGGCAGCCGTTTGCGAAATATGTGGCAAGCATCCGGGTTTCGGCATGAGCGTGTCGCACTCGCACCACCGTACGAAGCGCCGCTGGGACCCGAACATCCAGCGCGTCCGGGCTCTCGTGAACGGTTCGCCGCGCAGGGTTCACGTCTGCACCTCCTGCATCAGAGCCGGGAAGATCACGAAGCCGCCACGCCGCACGTTCGGCCGCGAGGAACAGGCTTCCTAGCCGACTGGGGGGGCGCCTCCCCGGCGCGACGCAAAGCTGTGCTCCCAACCTGAGACCGACAGTGGTTCCTGTCGCAGCGTCCTCTCGCCCGGATCGCCTGTGCAGCGCCCGATCTCTATCGGCTTCCGCAAGCCCTCCTCCTCGAAGTGCCGCAGGACATGGTCGCCCCGCACGGTGAAGACGAGCTCGTAGTCCTCCCCTCCGCCCAGCGCCTCCTCCTCGCTCGCGCCCGTTGCGACCGGCACCTCGAACAGCTGGAACCCGACGCCCGACTCCTCTGCCACGTGCCCCAGGTCGCGGGTGAGCCCGTCGGAGACGTCGATCATGGCCGTTGCACCCGCCCGGGCCGCGGCGATGCCCTCGGCGATCCGCGCTTCCGGGCGCTTGTACGCGACCAGCAGGTGCTCGATCGCCTTGTCGTGAGCGCCGCCGGACCGCAGCTGGCGCAGCCCCGCCGCTGAGGCACCGAGCGGTCCCGTCACGAAGATGCGATCCCCTTCGCGGGCGCCACTGCGGAGGACGGCAGGCCGATCACCGCAGGTGCCGGTGATCGCCACGGCGACGAACCAGCTCGGAGCGCTCGAGAGGTCGCCTCCCACCAGGCGTACCCCGAAGTGCTCGGCCGCTTGCTCGAGACCGTTCAAGAGAGCCTCGAGGGAGCCTCCGCCCTCCGGCGCGGCGAGCGCCACGACCGCGTGCAGGGGCTCACCTCCCATGGCCGCCATGTCGCTCACATTCGCGGCGATCGCCTTCCATCCGGCGTCCTCGAGCGTGGTGAGCCCCAGGTCGAAGTGGATGCCCTCGACGAGCATGTCCGTCGCGAGAAGCAGGCGGCCAGGTGGCGGCTCGAGGACGGCGGCGTCGTCGCCGACGAACACTTCCCCGCCCTCGCCCGCAGGAAGGCGCGACCGCAAGAAGGAGAGGACGGCGAACTCGCTCGCCGACTCGTCGATGGGAGGCATCCGGCGTGGACGGTAGCGCCCTTCACGGTGAGGTTGCAGGCCGAAGCCGCCAGGCGGGCGCGAGGACGCACTCTTCGGCGCCGTCGCCCCGCGACGTCCGGCTGAGTTGGTGCCGGTGGGGCTCTCGCATAGCATCGTGAATCGCTGACCACTCTCGGTGCTTAGAAGGTCATAGCGCCCTGCAGGAAAGGATTGCCAGCGATCATGCCGCCGACCAGTAATCGCAAGCTTCTCGACTGGGTGGACGACGTCGCCGCGCTCACCGAGCCCGCCCGCGTCGAATGGTGCGACGGCTCGGCGGACGAGTACGACAGGCTGTGCCAGCTTCTCGTGGAGCAGGGCACCTTCACGCGGCTGTCGGATGCGAAGCGCCCGAACAGCTACTGGGCCCATTCGGACCCGAAGGACGTGGCGCGGGTCGAGTCCCGGACGTTCATCGCCTCCGCCAAGGAGGAGGACGCCGGTCCGAACAACAACTGGATCGACCCCCATGAACTGCGGGAACGCCTTCGTGGGCTCTTCAAGGGCTGCATGCACGGACGCACGATGTACGTGGTGCCGTTCTCGATGGGTCCGCTCGGCTCGCCCATAGCCCAGATGGGGGTCGAGATCACCGACTCCGCCTACGTAGCCGTCAGCCTCCGGATCATGACCCGCATGGGCGAGGCGGCTCTCGACGCGATCGGCGACGGCGACTTCGTGCCGTGCCTGCACTCGGTCGGGGTGCCCGTGGACGAAGGGGTGGAGGACACGCCCTGGCCCTGCAACCCGGACAACCTCTACATCGCCCACTTCCCCGAGACCCGCGAGATCTGGTCGTTCGGGTCCGGCTACGGAGGGAACGCCCTCTTGGGCAAGAAGTGCTTCGCCCTGCGCATCGCATCGGTCATGGCGCGCGACGAGGGCTGGCTGGCCGAGCACATGCTCATCCTGAAGCTGACCTCGCCCGCGGGAGAGGTCCGCTACATCACCGGCGCCTTCCCCTCGGCCTGCGGGAAGACGAACCTCGCCATGCTCATCCCGACGATGGAGGGCTGGAAGGTCGAGACGATCGGTGACGACATCTGCTGGATGAAGATCGGGCCGGACGGGATGCTGCGGGCGATCAACCCGGAGGCGGGCTTCTTCGGTGTCGCCCCCGGCACCAACATGACGACCAACCCGAATGCCATCCTCACGCTCGCGGCCAACTGCGTGTTCACGAACACGGCTCTCACCGACGACGGAGACATCTGGTGGGAAGGCCTGACCGAGGACCCGCCCGCGCACTGCACCGATTGGAAGGGCGAGGAGTGGACGCCGGAGAAGGGCTCGCCTGCGGCACACCCGAACTCCCGGTTCACCGCCCCGGCCAGCCAGGACCCGGCGATCGCGCCCGAGTGGGAGGACGGTGCCGGCGTGCCGATCTCGGCCATCCTCTTCGGTGGCAGGCGGGCGTCGGTCGTGCCCTTGGTCTACGAGGCTTTCGATTGGACGCACGGGGTATTCCTCGGCTCGATCATGGCGAGCGAGACGACGGCGGCGGCGGCCGGAGCCGTGGGTAACCTGCGGCGCGACCCGTTCGCCATGCTGCCGTTCTGCGGCTACAACATGGCCGACTACTTCGGGCACTGGCTGTCGTTCGCCGAGCGGGAGGACGCGGACAACCTGCCCCGGATCTTCTACGTGAACTGGTTCCGCAAGTCGGCCGACGGCCGGTACCTCTGGCCGGGCTTCGGCGAGAACTCCCGAGTGCTCGAGTGGGTGTTCGAGCGCTGCGCGGGGCGCGGGGAGGCGCGGACCACTCCGATCGGCTACCTGCCGGCCGACGGGGCCATCACGACCGACGGACTCGATGTGAGTGAGGCCGACATGGCCGAGCTCCTCAGCGTGGACGCCGACGAGTGGACGGCTGAGGTGCCTCTCATCGCCGAGTACTACGAGCAATTCGGCGCCCGGGTTCCAGCGGCGCTGAGGCGGCAGCTCGAGGGCCTGGCGAACCGCCTGGGGGGCTGACCCGGCGGGCGCAGAAGGCTCCGGGCTGGGCCGAGAGCTGCTGCTCGACCTCGGGTGTAGCGCGGACTCGCTTAGCCCGCCGCCTGATGACGCGGCGACTCTCAGGATTCGCAGACCGCTGCGGAGGGTCGCAATTCCTGCTGAGAAAGCACCTGAGGCGGGCGGTAACTCTGCAGGATCTGGCGACCGCTGCAGTCCGAACGGGCCGGTCGAGGCTCGAACACCTCGCGCGGACCGGTGACTGGTGACTAGCACTAGCCGCCGGCGCTCGCCCCCTGTCCCGGACGCCGGCCGTCCGGCGGCTGCTCGATCCTGAAAGAACGCCTCGTCCCGCTCTCGCCCGCCCGGCCCGGCGTGTCCCCCGCCCTGTCGCCTGCCGAGCCCGTCGCCGAGGCACGGCGGCGCCACGAGTGCCGCATCGAGAGATGGAAGGCCGCCGCGACGGCACAGGCGATCGCGATTATCAGGTCACCCGCGCGGAAGGGCAGCCTGCTGCTCACCAGCACGGCGATGACGGCAGCCACCACCCACACAAGCTGGAGCTGGGTCTCGAAGCGGGCGAAGGCGCGACCGAGAGCCGCCGGCGGCACGTTCCTCTGGGCGATCGAGTCGAATGCCGGCTTCGCCCCGGTGCTTGTGTTGCCTACGACGAGCGCCAGGATCGGCTGGGCCCAGATCGATCCCGAGAACGACACGAGGACGCCGACCGTGGCGGTCAGGGCCAGCGCGGCCAAGATCAACTGCTGCTCGCTCAAGCGGCGGCGCACGAACGGCACGGACATCGACCCGGCGAGGCCGCCGATGCCGCTCACGAGGAGGATGAAGCCGTACCACCAGGTGGCGGCATGGATGGACCGGAGGTCGAAGGCGAGAAAGAAGCTGAGGAAGCCGAAAGACCCCCGCAGAACGGTCACGGCCGCGAGCGCGATCGTCACTTCGGGCACGATCAGCTGCAGGCCGAGGCGCGCCCTCTCCGCCTTGACGTCGACTCGCGGATGGCGTGCGCGTCCCGTCCGACTGCGGTAGAGGATCGCCCCCGGCGGCGGCTGGACCGGCAGAGACGGCTGAGACGGCTGGGCGGAGTGGGCGGACTGAGGTTGGTGCGGCAGAGGGGGCGACAGCTCAGGCGACCGCCTCGCGCCGTCGCCACACTGCGTCGCCGAGGAACCGACCGGTGCGGGTAAGGAGTCCGACTTCGGTAGCCGGAAGGCCGCGACGGCGCCGCCGATGAACACGAGGAACGCGAGGCGCAGCACCCAGGACGCATCGAACTGCAGGACGGCGATGCCGATCGGCGACACGACGAAGCCGGAGAGGGCGGCCAGCACCGCCAGCTTCGCGTTCGCGCTGGCGAGGTCGTCCTTCTTCTCGGTCATGGACGGCACGAGTGCGGCCTTCGCGACAAGGTAGAGCTTGGAGAGCACGAGGATCCCGAACGCCTCGGGGAACAGCAGCAGCCCCTTCAAGTCGCGCGCCATCAGCAACGTCAGCACCGCGCTGCCGACGCTGGCGATCGCGACGCTCGCCCGTCGCGCCATCACGCCGCGGTCGAGGAGAGGGCTGAGCGCCGGCGCGACGATGGCGAACGGTGCCAGCGTGAGCAGCAGGTAGAGCAGAACCCGGCTCTTCGACTCATGAGGGCTCACGTCGAAGAAGAGAGAGCCGGCGAGCGAGATCGTGACGAGCGTGGTGGCGCTCGTGAACACCGAGTGGACGAGCGCGAGGCGTCCGAATGGCTGGCTCTGGTCGAACAACCCGGCCAGTGCGCCACGGAGCTGTCTCGTCAGTTGGGCAAGCCGATCACCCGGGCTCACACGGCAATGGTAGGTGCAGGTTGTGACGACTACGCTGCGCCGAGATGCTTAGGGCTAGGAGGTCGAGTTGTCAGTACGGGCGTACGTCCTGATCCAGACCGAGGTAGGCAAGGCGGCTTCAGTCGCGACGAAGGTCGGCGAGATCCCTGGCGTGGTGCTGGCGGAGGACGTCACCGGCCCCTACGACGTCATCGTGCAGGCAGAGGCGGATTCGGTGGACGACCTCGGCAAGATGGTCGTGAGCCGGGTCCAGCTCATCGAAGGGATCACCCGCACCCTCACCTGCCCTGTCGTGAGGCTCTGAGGAGCCGCCGGGACATCGTGCCCTGGCAGTCGTGGGCTCATGGCGCGCCGGGCGGGGCGGCGGTGACGCCTCAGGGCAGTCCGCGAACCTCCTCGGCGCTGCCGCCCGCCGCCTCCTGCTCGCGATAGGCGGCATAGCCGGTCGCCTCCAACTCCTCGGCCAGCTCCGGGCCTCCCCTACGCACGATGCGGCCAGATGAGAGCACGTGCACGACGTCAGGCCGGAGCTCGTTCAAGAGGCGCTTGTAGTGAGTGATGGCGATCACGCCGAGCGGCGGGTCGAGCTCCCGACGGACCTCTTCGATGCGCCGCGACACGTGACGCAGCGCGTCCACGTCGAGACCGGAGTCGAGCTCGTCCAGCACGGCGAAACGTGGCCTGAGCACCGCAAGCTGCATCGTCTCGTTTCGCTTCTTCTCGCCACCGGAGAGGTCGACGTTCATGTGGCGCTCGAGCAGGGCGACCGAGCTACCGAGCCGCTCTGCTTCCCCGGCCATCTCAGCTATCAACTCCTCGGTACTCCGTCCGGCCGCCTCGAGGGCAGCGATCAACGCGTCGACAAGGGGAACCCCCGGTACCTCGATGGGGTACTGGAAGGCGAGGAAGAGACCCGCGTGCGCCCTCTCAGCCGGGTCGAGTGCCAGCAGGTCAACGCCGTCGAGGAGGACGGACCCTCCGAGCACCTCGTAGCCGGGGCGTCCCATGAGCACATGGGCGAGGGTGCTCTTGCCGGAGCCGTTCGGCCCCATGACGGCGTGTATCTCGCCGCTCTCGACCCGGAGATCGACTCCCTTCAGGATCTCTCTGCCGCTCACTCCGGCGCGCAGCCCTCTCACCTCGAGCACGCTCACTGCGTCACGTCCGGCATCTCCACGTAGAGATCGTCACCTTCGGTCTCGAGCTGGAGGACGGGGACGGGACGCGTCGCCGGCAGGCTCTGGGGCTCCCCGTCGAGGAGCGAGAAGGTGCTCCCGTGATGGGCGCACTCGATCTCGCAGAGATCGGGGAGCACCTCTCCCTCGGAGACCAGCTCGGCGAGCACGGTGGGGCGGGA
>JAJYVX010000060.1:13249-17517 GCA_021791795.1 Actinomycetes bacterium
TGGCTGCAGTTGTCGACGACGGCGTGGAAGCCGTCGTCGCAGCGGACGAGGGCGACAGCGGGAAGATCCTCGAGCTCGAAGCGACGGACCTCACCCACCTCCAGCTCATCGAGTCCGCAGAGGAACATCCTCATGTCATGGTCTCGGTCATGTCCCTCACCCGCTCCTCGACGGCCGCGACGACATGGCGCGCTACCGGCTCTGGCACCCGCTCGAGCAGCTCACGGAAGAAACCGAGGACGATGAGCCGCTCAGCGGCTCTCCTCGGCACGCCCCGGCTCTCCAGGTAGAAACGCTGCTCCTCGTCCACCGGCCCGACGGCCGAAGCGTGCGAGCATCTGACGTCGTTCTCCTCGATGTCGAGGTTCGGCACCGATTCGGCGTGCGCGCCGTCGGAGAGGACAAGATTCCTGTTCGTCTGGAAGGCGTTGGCGGCCTTCGCACCTTTGCGCATGCGGATCAGCCCGGAGTAGACGGAGCGTGACCTGTCGCCGACAGCACCCTTGAACACAAGGTCGCTCGTGGAGCGGGGTGCGTCGTGTTCCTGCAGCGTGCGGAAGTCGTGCATCTGGTCGCCGTCGCCGAGGTACGCGGCGAGCAGCTGGGCAGATCCACCCTGACCGGTGAGGACGGAGTCGATCCGCGACCTCGCGTACTCGCCGCCGAGGGAAGCCTCGAAGAGCCTCAACGTCGCGTCCCTCTCGGCAGAGGCGAAGACGTGCCCTATCTGCCAGGTCGCCCGACCGAGCTGTTGGACGACCGAGTGGCGCAGGCGGGCGCCGTCGGCGACTCTCGTCTCGACCGTCGGGAGCACGAGCATCGGGCCGTCGTCCGACACGAGCAGCTCCATGACAGACGCCTCGGCGTTCTCACCCACGTCGAGGACCGTGCGACAGGAGTAGGCAGGTCCGGGCCGCTCTTCGACGGGCAGCTCCGCGCCGAGCGCGCCGCCCGGGCCGAGCACGCCGCCCGGGCCGAACAGGTGGACCACCACGACCGGCTCCTCGACCACCGCGCCCGGCCGGACCCGGACGACGACGGCGTCACTCGCGAGTGCGTCGGAGAGGTGGTCGAACAGGTCGAGCGCTGGCACCGGGTCGGCCCCTCCCGCAGTGCCCCAGCGGGCGAGGAAGGACCCGGCAACCGACCCGAGCAGTGCCTCCGTCGACTCGGTCCACTCGGGCCGCCGGGTCGAGGCTGAGAGCTCGACCACCTCGAGACCGCCGGCGTCCAGGCCGGGATGGCTCGCGGCCTCCAGCGCGACGACGCGTCCCCCGTACGTCACTACGAGCGCTGACCGCGAGCCGACACCGCCAAGAAAGGCCGCGACCCTGTCCGGCACCGGCGACGACGACGCCTCGCCGGTTGCGGCTACCGGGGAGAAGAGGTCACCGAGGACGGAGACGTCGCCCGACGCGAGGCCGGACAAGTCGGGCTGCGAGGGGACTGCAAGGGTGAAGCGCTCGAGATGGAGGTCGGCTACCCGGGAGTAGCGCCAGATCTCCTCGGATCCGGTCGGCACCTCCGCTTCCCTGGCGCGGGCGAAGGCGGCAAGGCGTCGCGCGCGGAGCCACTCGGGACCACCGAGCGAGCGGACAAGTTCTCCGGTGAAAGAAGAGGGGAGCACCACGAGCCGGAGGATGTTACCGGCGGATCAAGCCTCACTGACCACGCGACCTGGAACCGTTACCGTTCGGTTCGTGGAAACGCTGGAACCAGACGGGCTGTCGGTGCTCTCGCTCGAGCGAGAGGGACACATCGCGACGCTGTGGCTCGACAGACCGGAGAAGCGCAACGCCATGGGAGCCGCTCTCTTCGAGGAGCTGCCGCGAGCGATGGAGGTGCTCGGGTCGGACCGCGCCGTGCGCGCCGTCGTGCTCGCAGCGAGGGGGCCCGCCTTCTCCGTCGGTCTCGACCTCACCACTCTCGACGACATCGCCGGACCGGCCGACGATCAGAGAGAGAGGCACTCCGACGCCTACCGGGCGTCGAGGACGCTCGCGACCATACGGAGGCTCCAGGCATCGATCAGCTCGGTGGCCGATTGCCCGAAACCCGTGATCGCCGCCGTCCACGGCTGGTGCATCGGCGGCGCTGTCGACCTGATCACGGCCTGCGACATCCGGCTCGCCTCGCAAGACGCCGTCTTCTCGGTGAGAGAGACGCGCATGGCCATGGTCGCCGACATGGGCAGCCTCCAGCGCCTCCCGCTTCTCATGCCCATGGGCCGGGTGGCCGAGCTCGTCTACACGGGCAAGGACATCGACGCCGCTGCCGCCGAGCGCATAGGCCTCGTGAACGCACTCCACGAGGACCAGTCCGTGGTCCTCGCAGCTGCCCGGGCCATGGCGACCGAGATAGCGGCAAACTCGCCCTTCGCAGTGCAGGGAGCCAAAGCCGTCATGCGGCAGAGCTATGCAGGACAGGTGGCCGCTGGGCTGAGTTACGTGGCGGCATGGAACGCCGGACAGCTCAGGTCGAACGACCTCACGGAGGCCGTCACCGCCTTCTTCGAGAAGCGGGACCCGCACTTCTCCGGCGACTGACCCGGCGCCGGCTCTTCAGCTCAGGTCTGTGTTGGTCCAGGCCGAGTGACCTTCGGCGTCGACGACTCTCACCCGCTGGTACGTGGGTCGGCCGGGGCGCAGGCGGAGCACGGCTTCGGTGATGAGACCGTCGGCAGTGGTGCGCAGCACCTCGCCGGGCCCTCGCACGGGCTCACCTGCGACCACGCCCGAACCGAGCTCGCGACCACCTTGGAGCAGGACGGCGCGGCACGGCGAACAGGTGATCACGACCCCGTCGTGCTCCGTGTTGACGTCCATGATCGTGGGTCCGGCGCTCGCGTATGCGAGGCCCTCTCTAAGTGCCCCGAGCACCGCTTCGCGCGAGCGCTCAGTTGCGCGCACCCAAGTCCAGGCTCGGCCGACCTCGAGGTCGGCCCGGTGGGTGTCGTCGGTCGCTATTGCATGGAGCACCTTGCCGGCATCGAGCGCCGCGTCCCAGACGAGCGACGAGTCACCGCGCCCGCACTCGTGCTCGGCCGAGGCGTTGAAGACCTCGAGCCCGCTCACATGTTCGGATGCGACGAGGCAGCGGGCGTCCATGCCCGTCCAGTACGGATGGGCCAGGTAGGCGATGCCACCCTGATCGTGAGCGAACTCGGCTGCATCCGTGAGGCTGGGGAACGTCTTCTGCTCCCAGTGCTCCTCCTCGTTGAAGAACCAGTTCTCGCGACATCCACCAGGGTCGTCGGGAATCTCTCTGATCCCGTAGACGAGAACGTCCGGAGTGAGGCCGGCCTCGGGGAGGTCGAACGTCAATTCCGCCGACGGAATTGTCAAGAGCTGCGACGTCGACGGCTGCTCGGTCACGCGCCAGTGATCAGTGATCGCGAGCACATCGAAGCCAGCCCGTTCATAGCAGGCCACCAGATCCGGCGGGGACAGATCGCCGTCGCTTTCGGTCGTGTGCGTGTGCAGCGCGCATCTCAGCCACTCGCCCCGAGATCTGAAAGGGTTGGCCACGAGCAGTCGGCTACTTGGCCGCCACGTAGTACCAGGCGGAGGGATGCGGGTCGGCGAACGGTGACTGCTGCTGCCATCCTTGCAGTGTGTCCTTCACCACCGAGATGCGCAGGTCCTGCGGGGGCCACCAGAGTCCGGCAACCTGGTTGGCGAGGTAGTTCTCGTACTGGTACAGGTACTGGACTCCGCTCTTCGTGTGGGTCTGCTGGATCAACCGCTGAGCCTCAGGCGAGTAGTAGCCGCCTCCCCAGTAGTTGCCCTTTCCGAAGATCTCGCCGCCGGTCGGCAGGGCCTCGTTCGGACCGAAACCCCACATGTCGTACGCATAGATGGCCAAGCCCCAGTCGCACGGTCCAGGCGGACAGACGCCCACGTCCGAGAACATCGCCGTCTCGGTTTCCGGGTGCAGAGTGATCTGGACGCCCGCTTGGGCTGCGGCGGTCTGAAATGCCTCCACCTGGCCGAGGATGGTCGGATAGCCCGTGTCGAAGACCAGGTTCATCGAAAGAGGTGCACCTGCGGATATTCCGGCGCCACAGTCGCTGGCGGCGGTTCCCGGCCGCCCACACACGAGGGTGCCGCTCGATCCTTTCCGCCAACCGTGCTGGGCCAGAAGCTGGCGGGCGGCGGGGACGGAATAGGGGTACGGGTCGTGCCTGAGCTGAGGACTGACGAATGGGGAGCCAGGAAGGTCGGCAACAGGTCCGTAGCTGTACTGCCCGAGTCCGTGCTCGCTCTGCA
>JAJYVX010000287.1 GCA_021791795.1 Actinomycetes bacterium
ACGCTTCGAGTGTCGTTTGCCAGCGGCATTGGACCACCTGAGCGGTGGTTTTGCCAGCGGCATGGGACCACCTCCGTTGCCAGTTGTTGGACCGCCTGAGCATCCACCTGCGCCGGCCGGACAGCGGTTCGGCTGGGCCTCCACAGCGCGTGCGGAGGAGGCCCCATGGCGTTCAGGGAGGTATCGGTGGTCCAGGTCAAAGAGGTGCTGCGTCGGTGGCTCAGCGGTGACGGCGAACGGCCGGCCGCGCGTGCAGTCGGCATCGCTCGCACGACCGCGCGCAACTACATCCGCGCCGCGATGGAGCTGGGTGTCGATCGCTCCGGCGGGGAAGGTCAGCTCACTGACGAGCTGATCGGCCAGGTCTGTGAGCGCGTCCGCCCGCACCGGACCGACGGGCACGGGGAGGCGTGGCGCACGCTCGTCGCCGAGCACAAGCAGATCAAGAAGTGGGTGGACGACGACCTCACCGTCGTCAAGATCGGGATCCTGCTTGCCCGTCGCGGCATCGAGGTCCCGCACCGCACTCTGGCGCGCTTCTGCGTCGAGCGCTGCGGGGCCGGCCGGAGGAAGCCAACGGTGCGCGTCGACGATCCACCGCCCGGTCGGGAACTCCAGGTGGACTTCGGACGCCTCGGTCTCGTCCCCGACGGTGCGAAGCGCCGGGTGTGCCACGCGCTCATCTTCACGGCGTGCTTCAGCCGGCACATGTTCGTCTGGCCGACCTTCCTCCAGACGACGGAGGAAGTGATCGCCGGCTTCGAGGCCGCGTGGGGCTTCTTCGCCGGCGTCTTCCCGGTCGTGATCCCCGACAACATGTCGCAGATCGTCACCCAGGCGGAGAACACCGCACCGCGGTTCAACGACGTCTTCATCGAGTACGCGCAGTCTCGGGGCTTCGTCATCGACGCCGCGAGGGTGAGGACGCCGACCGATAAACCTCGTGTGGAGCGGATTGTGCCCTACGTGCGCACAAACTTCTTCAAGGGCGAGGAGTTCATGGACCTCGCCGACTGCAGGAGTCGCGCCGAGACGTGGTGCACGCAGAGGGCGGGGATGCGGGTCCACGGCACGACCCAGTTGCACCCGATCGAGTCGTTCAGAGCAGAAGAGCTCGCGCTCCTCTTGCCCCATCCCGGCCAGCCCTTCGACATCCCGGTGTGGTCGACAGCCGTTGTCCACCGCGACTTCCACTGCGAGACGGGGAAGGCGCTCTACAGCGTCAACTACTCGCTGCGGGGCAAGACGCTCCGGGTGAGGCGGGACTCACAGACGGTCAAGTTCTATCTGCGCGGCGAGCTCGTGAAGCTGCATCCGAGGAAGGCTCCCGGCCAGCGCTCGAGCGACCCGGCGGACTACCCGCCGGGCACCGACGTCTACGCGATGCGCGACGTGGAGTCGCTCGTGCGCCGGGCGGGCGAGGTCGGCCCGGCCGTCGGCACCTACGCCGCGGCACTGCTCGACTCGCCGCTCCCGTGGACCAAGATGCGCCAGGTCTACCGCCTTCTTGGGCTCGCCAAGAAGTGGGGCGACGCCCGTCTCGAAGCGGCGTGCGTCCGGGCGCTCGAGGCAGAGGCGATCGACGTGAACCTCGTCAGCCGCATGTTGGAGCGCGCACGCGAGGATGCGCCGGGAGAGGAGCGTCCCGGCGGTGGCACGGTCATCCAAGGACGCTTCGCGCGCCCGGCGTCAGCGTTCTCCTCGAAGAAGGCCGGACGATGAGCGCGCCGGCACCCTCCGTCTCGCCCGAGCTCAAGTCCCTCATGCGGCGTTTGAAGCTCGGCCAGCTCCTCGACACCTTGCCCGAGCGGCTCGCGCTGGCGAGGACCCACGACCTCAGCCACGCCGAGTTCTTGGAGCACCTGTTCAGTGACGAGGTGCAGCGGCGGGACGCGTCGTCGGCCACACGCAGGGCGAGAAACGCGAAGCTCGATCCTACGATGCGCCTCGAGGCGTGGGACGACGGCGCCAAGGTCACCTACGACAAGGCGGTGTGGTCCGAGCTCTGCTCGATGCGCTTCGTCGAGGCATCGCAGAACGCGCTGATCCTGGGACCCGTCGGCGTCGGCAAGACGTTCCTTGCGACCGCGCTCGGCCACATCGCGTGCCGCCGTCGCATCGGCGTGCACTTCGAGCGCGCCGACAGACTGCTCAAGCGGCTGAAGGCGGCGCGTCTCGACGCGAGCTACGACCAAGAGATGCGCAAGCTCATCGGTGTCGACCTGTTGATCGTCGATGATTTCGCACTCTCAGTGCTGGATACGATAGAGACCGCGGACGTCTACGAGATCTGCGTCGAGCGGCACCGCCGGGCAGCCACGGTCTTGAGCTCGAACCGCGACCCAGGTGAGTGGTTGGCGATGATGGCCGACCCGATGCTCGCCCAGTCCGCCGTCGACCGGATGAAGAGCGCGGCGTGGGAGCTCGTCATCGAAGGCGAGTCCTACCGGCCGAACGAGAAGCCCACCCTGGGTCCGCGACCTGCGTCGCCCACGGCGCCCGGGCGCCGTCGAGCGCCAGGGGGCGGCCACAATGCGTGACGCTTCTCGCGAGCCGGTTCGAGAGGGCGTCGTCTGCGAGAGCTGCGGACGCTTCGTCGTCACCGCGGTCGCGGGTCTCTTCAGGACCGCAAGCGCCGGGAGCCCGCGGCGCTTCTGCGACCCGGCGTGCCGCCAGGCGGCCTACCGACGGCGCCGTGCCAGGGTCCCCGAGAACGCCGCCCGGCAGTCAACTGGAGGCCGGGACCGCCACCTCGCTCGGCCCGACGACGGAGGCCCGAGAGCCCATGGCATGCGCACTCCGAGCGAGGCTCCGCCAGCCAGCCGACGCCGGCGCGCTTGACACTCCAACCCGCCTGCCACGATCATCACGACGGCCGGGGCAGACGGGCGCGACGTGGTCCAATGTCACTGGCAACGACGTGGTCCAATCGGACTGGCAAGCGACACCGACAACCGCAACCCAGGTGCGACGCCGCAGGTGCGGCGCGGCATGGTTTGCGCCGCTACGGCCGACCGGGCCGGCGGCACAAGGCTCAGTCGGTACACCAGTG
>JAJYVX010000288.1 GCA_021791795.1 Actinomycetes bacterium
TACCAGGGTTCGACACGGTGCGCAACGAGGAAGACGGATGGCGAAGAACGAGAAGCGTGTCCAGGTGACGCTCGCCTGCGAGGTCTGCAAGCGGCGCAACTACATCACGACCAAGAACAAGCAGAACGACCGCGAGCGGATCGAGATGAAGAAGTACTGCCGTTTCGACCGCCAGCACACGCTCCACAAAGAGACCCGCTAGCCACCACGAGGTGGCACCGCCGATGCTCGCCGCTCCTGCCGCCGAGGCGAAGGACCGTGCCTCGGCTCGCGAGCTCGACACCCTCGCGTGGCGCGCCCGCGAAGGGGACCGGGACGCCTTCGAGGCGCTCGTCGTCGCCACGTCTGCCGGTTGCTACCAGCTCGCCTACCGGCTCGTCGGGAACGAGCACGACGCCCGAGACGTCGTCCAGGAGACCTACCTGCGGGCCTACCGGGGCCTGAAGCGGTTCCGCGGCGACGCGGCGGTGACCACCTGGCTGCACCGCATCACCGTCAATTGTGCCGCCCGTCACCTCGACCGTCGCCAGCGCTCGGCGACCTCGGTGCTCGACGAGAACCTCGAGCTCGTCGAGCTGCGTCCCGAGCGGGACCCGGAGCTCGCCGCCAGCGCGGCGGACACGAGGGGCCGGCTCGTCGAGGCACTCGGCGAGCTGCCCGACGGCCTCAGGCTGGTGGTGGTGCTGCGCGACGTCTACGACCTTCCGCACCGAGAGATCGCAAGCCAGCTCGGGATCAGCCAGGCTGCGGCCAAGGTACGGCTGCACCGGGCCCGTCGGCTGTTGCGAGAGCGGATCTTCCCGGCCCGCCGCGTCGTGTCGGAGCGCGCCGAGGGGCCGAAGACCCGGACCGGGGCCGGCTGGGGCGAGGCGCCGCCGGCAAGGACGACTCGGGGCGGTCGTCCCGGGTCGTCCGAGGAGCAAGCGAGCTGAGTCATGGCGGAGTCCGCTCTCGTCGAGGACTGCCGCCGAGCCCTCGCTCGTGTCGTCCGGCCCCTGCGGCGGGGTGGAGCCGTCGCCTGTGACGAAGTCGCCGCCGAGCTGCCGGCCATTCTCGAAGGGAGCTCGACGGCTTCGAGCGCTGTTGTCACCCACGTCGAGTACTGCCTGTCCTGCCAGGCCGAGCTTGCCCGCTATCGCAAGCTGCTGCGGCTCATGCACCAGCTGCGCCTGAGCGACGTCGTCGTGCCTCCGAGCATCGTCGCCGACGTGCTCGCGACCCTCGAGGGGGCAGCTGGGCGCCGAGCCATCCGCTCGCTTCTGAACGGCCGGAGAGTCGCGTACGGGACCGCGGTCGCCGCGGCGGTCACCGCCGGGACGGCCCTTGTCCTGTTCGCCCGGACGCGTGCCGGCACCTCGACCGAGCCAGCGGCCGACGGAGTGCGCTGAACGGCGCCTTCGCAGGTTGGCCGCCTCGGCCGCCCTCGGCCGCCCTGCCGAGTCTCGTCACGGGCAGACGTCGCCGGCGACGGACCCACCGCCCCTGGTAGGCCGGGCGGCCTCCCGGTGCTATCGTGATGAGGCCCAGGTAGTTCGGTGCTCAGCCCCGCGTGGGCAGCCGTCCCTGGCGGAGGGCAGTAGCTCAATTGGTAGAGCACCGGTCTCCAAAACCGGCGGTTGGGGGTTCAAGTCCCTCCTGCCCTGCTCGCCCGCTCGTTTGTGGAGCCGAGGTATCGCGTGAACCGAGAGACCAAGCGAATGATGCAGCACCAGGAAGCGCTCGACGAAGACGGCGAGCCCGTCGCGAGCGCGCCCGATCGCGTCACGCAGGGTCCCGGGTCTGGCGGCGGTGCCGGAGGCGGCAGGGGCGCCGGGTCGGGAGGCGGGAGCGGAGACGGCCGAGGCGGCAGAGGCGCCGGGTCGGGAGGCGGTAGCGGAGACGGCCGAGGCGCCGGGAGCATCCCGGAGCGGACCGTCGAATACGCCCGTGAGGTCCGAGGCGAGCTGCAGAAGGTCGCCTGGCCCGGGCGGAGCGAGGTTGTGAACTACACGCTGGTGGTGCTCGTCGCCGTCGTGCTGCTGACGCTGTTCGTGTTCGCGGTCGACTACGGCTCTCTGAAGGCCATCATTGATCTGTTTCAAAAATGAACGACGAGGCCACCGAAGTGATGAGTGACACCAGTTTTGACGAGGGCGCTCCGCCCGAGACGGATTCGGCCCCGCCCGACGGCGCCGGCGCACCGCTCGAGGACGTTGCCGGCGTGGCCGGTGGCGAAACCGCGCTCGACGCCGGCGGTGAGGAGGCCAGCGAGTCCGCGCTCGACGACCTGCTCGAAGGCGACGGTGAGGACGGGGGCGAGGAGTACGTCCGCCCCCCGAGCCCGTACGACCGTCCCGGTAGCTGGTTCGTCGTCCACACCTACGCCGGATACGAGAACAAGGTGAAGTCGAACCTCGAGAGCCGGATCTCCTCGATGAACATGGAGGACCGGATCTACGAGGTCGTGATCCCGATGGAAGAGGTCATCGAGGTCAAGAACGGCAAGCGGGTGCCGGTCCAGCGCAAGGTCTTCCCGGGTTACCTGCTCTGTCGCTGCGAGCTCGACGACGACTCGTGGTCGGTCATCCGCCAGACCCCGGGCGTGACGAGCTTCGTCGGCCCGGGCACCAAGCCGACCCCGCTCAGCCGCGGCGAGGTCGAAGGTATCTTGCAGGTCCGCCCGGAGGGCGTCGAGGGCAAGCCCAAGGTGAAGGCGCGCCTCGAGCACGAGGTGGGAGAGACGGTCCGGGTGAAAGAAGGGCCCTTCGCGGACTTCTCCGGCCAGATCGCCGAGATCAACGAAGACCAGCTGAAGCTCAAGGTGCTCGTGAACATCTTCGGGCGTGAGACCCCGGTCGAGCTCGAGTTCAGCCAGGTGGCGAAGCTCTAAGCCCGCCGATACCGATTCGATTACACGAAGGAGCAAGCGCAAAGTGGCACGCCGCCGCGTCACCGCAGTCGTGAAGATCCAGCTCCCGGCAGGAGCCGCCACGCCGGCCCCGCCGGTCGGGACCGCGCTCGGTCCCCACGGAGTGCAGACGATGGAGTTCTGCAAGCAGTACA
>JAJYVX010000289.1 GCA_021791795.1 Actinomycetes bacterium
GACATCCCCGCGGGTGATGGTGCCCAAGGCGCCGCGGATGTCGCCGACGTGCTCGGGGTCGAGGACGGCGATGTCGTTGAGGCTGGTGGCATTCGAGGTCATCGCCGGCAACCTCCGATCACGTGACGGGGCGTGCGGTCCGAAAGCCGGGTCGCCGGGCTGATCGAGCGGGCCAGAGCGGGTGGCATTGGCCTGCGGTAGTGGCGGGGGCTGAACGAGTTGGCGGTCATGGGAGTCTCCTGTTGAGTCCGAGATCGCGACGTGGGGTCGGATCGACCTACGAGGCGGGCAGGGACGAGCGACGCAGAGCTCGTGTATGGGCCCGTCAGAAGTGGCGCGTGACAACGTGCCGGAAGCACGCGGCATTGACGACGAGGCCGGAGAGCTATCCCTGCGATGCCCGACCGAAGGTGGTCGGCACGCTCAGAGGCAGGTCGGCGTCCCGGGCCCGAAGCCTCAGGGAGCCAGGACGCCCGGCGTTAGCGCGCGCACCGGAGGGGCCAGGTACTGGGAGGGTCGTTTCTCATCTGGCTCACCTCCTTCGGGCGCAGGACGTCACATCGCGTCGAAAGCCTACCCGACCGGTAGCGGTGCAGGTCAACCCACGTAGGCCCACGCGGTGGCACGCCGCGAGCACCGGGCTCGCTGACGTCACGCGTGGGCTCCGGCGGGACTGGTGTGGACGGTTGCCGCCGCCAGCCTGGCGACGTCGTGCAGTAGGTGTCGTTCCACGTGGTGGGCGACTTCGTGGGCCTCGCCCACCGTCAGCTCGGCGTCGACGGTAGCGTCGACCCCGGCCCGCAGCGTGTGACCCACCCAGCGCACCCGCAGCTCGCGCACCCCGGTCACCCCGGGGACGCTCGTAACCGCGGCCGCGGCCCGCTCGACCAGGACCGGGTCGACCGCGTCGAGCAGTCGAGCACCGACCTGGCGGACCGCCGAGCGCAACACCCCGAGGATCGCCACGGTGATCACGAGCCCGACGATCGGATCGGCGTCCGTCCATCCGAGCGCCACGCCACCCGCACCGACGAGCATGGCCAGGCTGGTGAACCCGTCGGTGCGGGCGTGCAGCCCGTCGGCGACGAGGGCGGCAGAACCGATGCGGCGTCCGACGCCGGTGCGGTAGCGGGCGACGACCTCGTTGCCGGCGAAGCCGATCAGCGCCGCCACGGCCACCGCCCACAGGTGGCTGACCTGCTCGGGGTGGAGTAGGCGGTCGACGGCGTCCCACGCGGCGATCGCCGAAGAGAGCGCGATCATGGCGATCACGAAGAGACCGCCCAGGTCCTCGGCCCGCCCGTAGCCGTAGGTGTAGCGCTTGGTCGCAGGCCTGCGGGCGAGAGCGAACGCGATCAGCAGCGGCACGGCGGTGAGGGCGTCGGCGACGTTGTGCAGCCCGTCGCCGAGCAGCTCCACCGAACCCGAGATGCCGACCACGACCAACTGGATAGCCGCCGGCACCCCCAAGATGGGCAAGCTGCCGATGAGCGCACGCCGACCCGCCGCGTTAGCCTCCAAGGCCGAGTCGATCTGATCGGCCGCGTTGTGGGAGTGGCCTCCGAGCGCCTCGGACACGCCATGGCGAACCTTCGACCAGATCCCGGCGCCATGACCGTGGGACTGACCGGGACCGCGACCGCGCTCGTGGCGGTGCCTCTCGTCTGGGGCCGGGCTGTGCCCGTGCTCATGGTGATGATCGTGCCGGGTGCTCATAGTGGGTACCGTGAGCGTACCTCGTCGAGTCAACATATGCGAAGCTGCGAAGGTGTAGTAATAAGGAGTAGAGTGCAGGTGTGGCTCGAGCGCATCACGCCGAGGCAGCGGTACAGGCTCATCTCGAGGTGCCGTCCTCCCAGCAGGTCAAGGCGGCCGTCACCTCGTTCACCATGCTGGCCGACCCGACCCGGGTGCGGATGCTGTGGGCACTGCGTGAGGGGGAGATGGACGTGGCCAGCCTCGCAGCGGTTGCAGAATGCCGACCGACGGTGGCCAGCCAACACCTTTCCAAGCTGCGTCTCGCCGGCCTCGTCGACGCGACTCGCGACGGGCGCCGGATGCTCTATCGGCTGCGAGGCGGCCACGTCCGGGCGCTGCTCAGCGAGGCGCTCTTCCATGTTGACCACCAGGTGAGCGGCACGCCGACCCACGACTGACGGTCTCACGTGGGCAGCTTCCACTGCGCCATCGCGCTCCGGCAGGTCTCCTGTCGGAGCGCGATGAGACCCACGCGTCCTCACCGGGGCCGGAGTGGCGCGTAGTTTCGCGGTCGTGCCGTCGCGAGCGTTGAGCGAGCTCATCGGGTCGATCATCGTCGACGCCTACGGCACCGGCGAGCACGGCGTTCCTCACTGCCTTCTCCGAGGAGGTGAGTGTGCCGTGCCCGGCCACGGTGCTGGACCTTCCTGTCGAGGTCCTCGCCTTCGACGTCGAGGGCGACGAGCGCCGGGGGCTCGTCGCCCGCTGCGGTCGCGACGCCAAGCGCGTCGGTGTGGTGTCGCTCGCCGACGTGCGTTTCGAGCCCGGAAGCGTCGCGGCCTGGCTGCACGCCGCTCACCGCGGCTGGCTCGGGCTCGCCCCGTTCCCCGCCCGGCGCCCGGCCGGCTGGAGCTGGCCCGAGCGATGAGCCCCGCAGGTGTCGGCGGGGGGCGAGTCGAGGCGCCGCGGACCGCCGAGGAGAACGACGACGGGGTGATCGAAGACGACGGCGCGGTGGCGGTCGCCGAGGTCGAGCGCCTGCGGGCCGAGCTGGCGGCAGCGCGATCAGAGATCGCCCGGCTTCAGGAGGAGAACCGGCGTCTCGCCGCCAGCCTCGCCCAGCCGGCTGTGTCGGAGCGGAGCGGGATGGGGGTGCATCGCTCCGAGCGCGCCCCGCGGGTGTTCCCCGCCGGCGAGGCGGCAGTGGGCGAGGTCGACGCCGGCTCCTCGCCCGAGGACAAGGTGCGCCTCTTCCGGGCGCTGTTCGCCGGCCGGGCCAACGTCTACGCCGAGCGCTGGGAGAACCCGTCCACGAAGCGGTCCGGGTGGTCGC
>JAJYVX010000290.1 GCA_021791795.1 Actinomycetes bacterium
AGCTGGCTCTACCAGCGCCCGACGGACACGACGCTGCGCTGGATCGACGAGCGCTTCGGGCCGAACGGCACCGTCGCCGAAGCCAACAGGCTGGCGTTCCGGGCCGGCTACCACTTCGGCGAGACGACCGAGCTCTTCGACGTCGCATACGAAGTCCACGCCGCGCCGCACCACCCGGGCACCTACCGCAACATCACGGGCAACACCGCGCTCGCGTGGGGGCTCGTCGCCGCATCGCAGCTTGCGAAGGTCCCGCTCTTCCTCGGCTCGTACCCGATCACTCCCGCCTCGGACATCTTGCACGAGCTCTCCAAGCACAAGAACTTCGGTGTGCGGACCCTGCAAGCCGAGGACGAGATAGCAGGCGTGGGCGCCGCTCTCGGGGCAGCTTTCGGCGGCTCGCTCGGGGTCACGACCACGAGCGGACCGGGGCTCGACTTGAAGGCGGAGACGATCGGGCTCGCGGTCTCGCTCGAGCTGCCGCTCCTCGTGGTGGACATACAGCGCGGCGGCCCGTCGACAGGCCTCCCGACGAAGACCGAGCAGTCGGACCTGCTGCACGCCATGTACGGCAGGCACGGGGAGGCACCGCTCCCGATCGTGGCGGCGCGATCGCCGTCCCACTGCTTCGGCGTCGCCATCGAGGCGGTCCGTATCGCTCTCAAGTACCGGACTCCGGTGATCCTCCTCTCGGACGGTTACCTCGCGAACGGCTCGGAACCCTGGCGCCTGCCGGACGTGGAGGCACTGCCCGACATCTCGGTCGAGTTCGCCACGCAACCGAACGCCACGAACGAGTCCGGCGACCCCATCTTCCAGCCCTACCTGCGCGATCCAGAGACCCTCGCTCGACCTTGGGCGGTCCCGGGCACACCCGGGCTGGAGCACCGGATCGGTGGGCTCGAGAAGCAGGACGTGACCGGCAGCGTCTCCTATGAGCCGGACAACCACGAGCGCATGGTCCGGCTGCGTGCGGCGAAGATCGCCGGCATCGCGAGGGACATCGCACCGGTCGAGATCGAGGGCGACGAGGACGCCCGGCTGCTCGTGCTCGGGTGGGGGAGCACCTACGGCGCCAACCTCGCTGCGGCGAAGCGGGTGAGGAAGCTCGGACACAAGGTAGCCGTGGCGCACGTGGTGCACCTGAACCCCTTCCCCGCCAATCTGGGCGACGTGCTCCGGCGCTTCGAGAAGATCCTCGTGCCGGAGATGAACCTCGGCCAGCTGTCCCGCTTGGTGCGTGCCGAGTTCCTCGTCGACGCCAAGTCGATCACCAAGGTGCAGGGCACGCCGTTTCGCGTGGGTGAGATCGAATCGGTCATCTTGGACGAGCTCGGCGTGCCCCATCCGAACGGTCAGCGTGCAGGTGCTGGCTCCGACCCCGGCTCCGGTGCCTCCGAATCTCACGCCGGCGAGGAGGCGATCTCATGACCGAAGTGGCGTCCCCGGCTACGAGCCGCAAGGACTGGGCGAGCGATCAGGACGTCCGCTGGTGCCCCGGCTGCGGCGATTACTCGATCCTCGCCGCCATGCAGTTCCTGTTGCCGGAGCTGGGCGTGACGCGTGAGAAGACCGTCTTCATCTCCGGCATCGGCTGCGCCGCACGGTTCCCGTACTACATGAACACCTACGGGATGCACTCCATCCACGGGCGGGCGCCGGCCGTCGCCACCGGGCTCGCCGTCACCCGTCCCGACCTCGACGTCTGGGTGGTGACAGGCGACGGCGACGCGCTCTCCATCGGAGGCAACCACCTCGTTCACGCCCTCCGGCGCAACGTGCGGCTCCGCATCCTTCTGTTCAACAACCAGATCTACGGCCTCACGAAGGGGCAGTACTCGCCGACCTCTGAGGTCGGCAAAGTGACGAAGTCGACGCCTTTCGGCTCGCTCGACACGCCGTTCAACCCCTTGAGCCTGGCTATCGGGGCGGAGGCGAGCTTCGTCGCGCGAACCCACGACATGGACCGCCGCCACATGATGGAGACGTTCCGGCGGGCGCACGAGCACAAGGGCGCCTCCTTCGTCGAGGTCTACCAGAACTGCAACGTCTTCAACGACGGCGCGTTCGAGCACGTCACCGGCAAGGCACACCGGGACGAGATGCTGATCCCGCTCGAGCAGGGAAAGCAGATCCGCTTCGGGGCCGATTCGGAGAAGGGAGTCGTGTCCGACGCCCAGGGACGCCTCTCGATCGTGAACGTCGCCGACGTGGGCGAAGACGCCCTCCTCGTGCACGACGAGCACCGCGAGAATCCGGGCCTGGCCTTCGCCTTGTCGAGGCTCTCCCGCGGCCCTTTCGAGCCCACCCCGATCGGCGTCTTCCGCGCGGTGGAGAGGCCCGACTACGGCTCGCAGATGGACACGCAGCTGCTCGACGCCCAGGCGCGCAAGGGACCCGGCGATCTCGCCGCCCTGCTGCTCTCCGGGACGACCTGGACAGTCACCTGATCCATCGGCTCGGCCGGGCGCCCCGACGGCGGGACGGCGGGACGGCGCGACGGCGGCACGGCGGGGCCGTGAGGACGAGGGTTGTGCGGCAAAGCGGGGCGGCGGCCGCTCGACCCCCGGCGGAGTCTGGGCGGCGCGGCGGCTGTCGCACGCCGGATCGGAGCACAACCTGAAGACTTAACGCCTGAGCGAGGCGCTAACTCTTCAGGAAGTGCGTGCGCCACCGGTCGGGTCGACTGCCTCCATCCAGCGAGGACGCCGACGACCCTCAAGACTCGGCGCGGCCCTGAACGAGGCGGCGGCAGTGACTCGCCAAGAATTGCGGGGCGGCGCATGCCGGTCCGGTCAGCCGCCGGCGCCAAGCTCCCTGAAGACCATGCCGGAGCGTGGCTTCGGCCTGAAGAACGTCGTCTTCGCGGGCATCAGCCTCCCGCCCTCGGCCACCCTCGCTATCTGGTCGACGGAGGCCGGGCGCCCCCCGAGGGCAACCTCGGCCAGCTGGGCGTCGATGAGCCCTCGCACCCGCCGGCGGCCGTGCTCGTAGCTCACGTCGGCGCCGCAGAGATCCCCG
>JAJYVX010000291.1 GCA_021791795.1 Actinomycetes bacterium
GCTCTATCGCCCCTCGCAGTCATCTCCGCGAGATAGGCGGGCGGTGATCTCGGCCCGCCGCTCGTCCAGCTTGGTGAGCTCCGCTCGGAGCCGTCTCAGTTCGCTGTCGACGTGGGCCAACTCCGAGGTTGCCTGCCGTTGCTCGAGGTAGCCCCGGCCGCGGCTTTCCTGCACGAGCTCTTCGACCTCGCTGCGAAGCAGCCGGAACCAGGGGTTCCCGTGCATCGAGGCGACGCGGTAGTGCAGCTTGCCGGCGCGGATTGCCTCGACGATCTCGTCTTGGGTGAGGCCGAGCTCCTTGCAGGCGGTCTTGTCGCTCAAGGTTGCGCCCTTCCGTCGCCATTGTTGATCCGGGTCATCCAATGAACGGTCTCCGTGGTGCAGTCGCAGGCGGGTCGGCGCTCCGGCCACCGGCAATGGTAGATCGGCTGCTGGCGTGCCCCTGCCGATCGCGGAGAAGAGGTATCGAGCGTCGGTGGCGTGCTTGAATCGAGGTGTGCACTCGGGCGAGGGAGGCCGAAGGCGACGGACGAGGGAGGGCGCGAGGGCGACCCGGTCACGAGAGCAGCGCCAACTGCGCCAGCGGCGCGGGGAGCGTGCGTTCCTGTTCGACAAGGACCTCTCGCGCTGCTTCGGCGAGGTCGAGCGCGAGGAGTGGGAGATCGTCGTCTCCTTGCACGGCGGTGACGTGTGCGCAGCTGCACGGGAGTGCGGCGTGGACGGCATCGGTCCGGGAGCGAAAGCGCTGTGGGGGCGGTCCGCCGAGGAGGCCCTCGGCACCTACCGGCGGTGGCAGAAGCGAGTGCCGTGAAGGTCGAGCTCCCGTAGGCCCAGTTCCCATAGGTCCAGAGGGCATCGTCCATCTCGACGGCCGGCCCCTTCGGCGCCAGGTGGGGGCTGGGAGTGTCGACGCGAGAGGCTCGTTCCGCCGCCGGGTGCCTTGTCCGCCGGCGCCGTCACGTCGCTCTCGCGAGGGGTCGCGGCTCGGTGCCAGGGGCATTGGGAGGTCCGCCACCCAGGCTCACGAGCTGCGTAGCGTGTCTCCCGAGATGCGATGTCCGTGAGAGGAGGCGCTGTGGGGCGAGCGAGCAGGCTCAAGAAGCTCCGGCGGGAGGAGCGGGGCAGCAGGGAAGAGCTGACGATTGCGGTCAAGGGGTTGAAGCTCCTCGCAGACTGGGCTCGGGACACGGACCGGCGTCTCGCCGAGGCGACCAGGAAGTGGTGGAGCGGTGACCCGGTGCCGGCTGCCCTGCCGGACTGGCCCGAGGACTCCCTCGGCGACCGGCTGTTCTCGGATCGGCTGTTCCGATCGGCTCTCGGCGTACCTGCGCTCAAGGACGCGAAGGTGCCCGAACCTGCGGCGATCCGCTCCGACCCGGCGCAGTGGAGCGTCGCCGCGTGGGTGCTGGTGCGTGCTGTGGCGCTCGAAGGCCTGAGCGTCGAGGACCCGGCCGTGGCGGAGCTGTTGGAGGTGCTGGTCCCCGTCGCACAGGCCGAGCTGGCAGCGGGCGAGGTGGCGGCATCCGGGGCGCGGCGCGCCGGCCTCGCGCCCGAGGCGATCGCCCCGGAGCTCTTCGACGACGACGGCCCGGCGTTCGTGATCGGCTGCTGTGCCCTCGTCCACGCCATCTGGACGGCGATCGGCGACGATCCGCTCGCCGAGGTGCTCGACGTGGTGTCACCGCTGGTCGATGGCGCCCTTCCGGGTCGCGGCCGCGTCGTGGCCGAGGCGCTCGCACGCGCCTTCTCCGAGCACTACGCCTGCGAGCGGGCAGCCGATGTCGAGCTGCTGGAGCGCCTCGGGACCGATACCTCGGGCGACCCGCTCCGGGACCTCGTGTCGGCTGGGGTGATCGCGCCGGGAGACGCCCTGCGGGTCGGGCTCGAGGTGCTTCGGAGGCTGGCCGAGCTGTGCAAGACCGAGTCGGTCTCTGTCCTCGCCCGGACCGCGTCCGCGCTGGGATGACCTGATGACGCCCCGTGGGATGTCCGCCTGGTCGGTCGGCATCAAGGCGTTCAGCCAGCAGGATCTGGAGCAGCTGGCGGGAGCAGAGCACCTCAAGCGGGCTCGCTCGCTCGTCGACACCATCGACGACCTGTACGAAGACGAGTGGAGCGTCTGTGGGACGGTCCACGACGACAAGGCGTACCTGGCGATGGTCCACCACGTCGGCGCTCCGCTGAGCAGCGAGTGCGAGTGCCCGGACGGCGACCCGGGGAACTGGTGCGAGCACGCTGTCGCCGTTGGCCTGTGCTACCTGGACGAGGCCTGATCGGCGTTGCCGCTCAGCAACGCACGCCGTGCCAGCGAGAAGGACGGGCCGATGTGAGGGCCGGACGCGGCCGAGCCGCGATCCGCCGGTGGCGCGCGGCCCGACGGCCACGGCGAGTAGCAGCGGACACGGCGAGTATGGCCGTCAGAGCAACCCTCCCGCAACGCCTGGAGGCCGCCGAGGTCACCGTCAGCTCGTTGCCGGTGCCATAGCTGGTCACTGCCGGCTGTCGTATGCGGGTTCGTCCCCAGCGATCAAGCGATCAAGGTGCGTACCATAGGTGGTACACTACTCTCGTATCACCAGGGAGACGAGGGCGACCCATGCCGACCGACGAAGAAAAGACGCAGCCACTCGACACCGGCCACTACCAGCGCCGACGTGCCCGGGAGCTGGAGGACCCCACCTTCGAGGCCGAGTACCGCCAGACGCGGGCCGAGATCGCCCAGGTCGACGCCGTCATGCGCCAGCTCGACGCACTGCGGGAGGCCTCTGGCATCTCGAAGGCCGAGCTCGCCCGGCTCATCGGCCGGAACCCCTCCACCGTGCGCCGGCTCTTCACCGCCGAGGTGAACCCCGAGCTGAAGACCATCGCCGCGATCGCGAGCGTGCTCGGCGCCCGGCTGGAGATCACCAGCGAAGAGCCGCGACCGCGGTCGCGGGAGAGTGCCAAGCCGCGATCCGTTGCGTGATCGCCTGGCCGGTGCCGAGCGGTCGTCCTGATGGCATGGGAC
>JAJYVX010000292.1 GCA_021791795.1 Actinomycetes bacterium
CGGCGTCGAGCCTCTTGCGACCGGCGATCGAGCCGGAGGCGTCGACGGCGACGATGACAAGCGTCGCTCGGTGCTCGGCCGCGACCACGGCCCGAAGGTCCGCCGGCGCCAGGGTGTCCCCATCTCCGTGCGAACGGTGCTCGCGCGCGGCACGGGTGGCATGGGCGATTGCCGTTGCCGCGCCGTCGACGCGGTGTCCCGGATCGCTGAAGGGCGCGTGCCCGACTTGGCGACCGCGGGAGCTTTCTCCGACGACCGTGCTCTTCCCGGCCGTCCCGCGGCTCTCCTTCAAGGCTCTCGCGGGCCGAGGCAGCGAGAGCCGCCGAGCGTCGACCTCGACGGCACGGGCCTGCGCCGGAGCTTCGAGCGGCGCACGCTGCCCGCCTGGCTGGTCCTGCCCGCCTGGCTGGTGTTGCCCGCCTGGCCGTTCTTGGTCGTCCGGTCTCCGGGGCTGGCCGGAGGGAACGCATCGAGGCTCCGAACCCCCTTCCCCCGGGTCGTCGTGCCCCCCCGGGTCGTCGTACCCCCCCGGGTCGTCGTGCCCCCCCGGGACGTCGTGCCCCCCCGGGACGTCGTTGGCTCCGGCTGCGTCGCCCAGCACTTGGTCGAGGGCCGAGGAGAGCTCTTCGGATGCGATCCCCGGTGCTTCGAACGGGTCGCGTCGGCGGCGGTGCCCGAGCACGAGCGGTGCCACACGGCGAAGGTGCTCGGGCCGGGCCATCGGAGCTCCGTCGAGCCCGGCCAAGGCGCCGGCGGCGCGGCAGAGCGCGAGGTCGGCCCGAAGGCCCTGTGCGCCGACTGCCACTGCCAGCTGCGCTGCGGCCATGACGACCTCGTCGCCGCAGGGCACCGGCCGCGCGCTCGCCAGCGAGTCGCGGATCCCGTTGTCGGCCGAGGGGTCGGGCGGCCCCGATGACTCGAAGGCGAGCTGGCGGCGAACGATCTCGGCGCGCACTTCAGGCTCCTCGGGTGCCCGTACGTCGACGGCCAGGCCGAAGCGATCGAGCAGCTGGGGGCGGAGCTCTCCCTCCTCGGGGTTCATGGAGCCCACCAGCACGAACCGTGCAGGATGGCTCTCGGAGAACCCGTCGCGCTCGACACGGTTGACCCCCGAGACTGCGACGTCGAGCAGCACGTCCACCAGATGGTCGGGCAGGAGGTTGACCTCGTCGACGTAGAGCACCCCTCCGTGGGCGCCGGCGAGCAGTCCTGGGCGGAACGCGTAGGTCCGGGACCCGAGCAGCGCGGCGACGTCGAGTGCTCCGACCACGCGGTCCTCGCTCGCCCCGAGAGGAAGCTCGACGAACGGCGCGCCTCCGGGCAACAGCGCAGCCAGCCCCCGAGCGAGCGTGGTCTTCGCGGACCCTTTGTCCCCCCGCAGCAGCACGCCGCCGAGGCGCGGCTCTACGGCCGCCAGCAGAAGCGCCAGCTTCGCGTCGTCCTGGCCGACCACGGAGGAGAAGGGAAGGTGCGAGCTCATCGGGACTCCTCCCAGCCGTCGGCGTCGAGCAGCGCTTGCCGGAGCATGTCGGCGGTCTCTCCATCGGGCTTCCATCGGCCCCGCTCCTCGGCCTCGAAGAGCCGCTCGACGATGGAGCGAAGCGCCCAGGGGTTGGACTGCTCGAAGAACTCCCGGTTCTCGGGATCTGCGACGTAGGCCTGGGCCACTCGCTCGTACATCCAGGGCTGCGCGACGTGCGCGGTGACGTCGTAGCCGAAGAGGTAGTCGACGGTCGCGGCCATCTCGAAGGCGCCCTTGTAGCCGTGCCGGCGCATGGCGGCCAGCCACTTGGGGTTGACCACACGGGTCCTGACCACCCGGGCGGCCTCTTCGGCAAGGGAGCGGACGAGGGGCCGAGCCGGGTTGGCCGAATCCCCGAACCACGCCTTCGGGTCGCGGCCGGTGAGGGAACGGATCGTCGCCACCGTGCCGCCGTGCTCCTGGAGGTAGTCGTCCGAGTCGAAGATGTCGTGCTCGCGGTTGTCCTGGTTCTTGACGGCGACGTCGATGGCTGCGAAGCGCCGCCGCATCGCCTCGACGGCCGGCACCCCGAACCCCTTCCTGCCGTACGACCACCCCGACCAGGTCACGTACACCGCCGCGAGGTCGTCGTCGGACCGCCAGTTGCGATTCTCGATGAGCGGGAGGATGCCCGCCCCGTAGCTGCCAGGTGCCGGGCCGAAGACCCTCGGGTCCGCGGCGCCGTGCGCCCGGACGAAGTTGTCCTCCGGCGCCTCGTCGAGGCCGGCAACCAGCTCGACGGCCTCGTCGAGCAGGTCGACCATCGAAGGGAAGGCGTCCCGGAAGAACCCCGAGATCCGCAGCGTCACGTCGACGCGGGGGCGTCCCAGCGTCGCGAGCGGGATCGGTTCGATCCCGACCACCCGACGCGAGCGCTCCTCCCAGACCGGGCGGACCCCGAGCAGCGCCAGCGCCTCGGCCACGTCGTCTCCCTGGGTGCGCATTGCCGCCGTGCCCCACAGCACGAGGCCGACGGTCGAGGGGAAGCACCCCTCCTCCTCCAGGTGACGGGCGAGCAGCGCGTCGGCGAGCTTCGTGCCGACCTCCCACGCGAGCTGCGTCGGCAAGGCCTTGGGGTCGACGGAGTAGAAGTTCCGGCCGGTGGGCAGGACGTGGGCGCCTCCCCGCGTGAGCGCGCCGCTCGGTCCGGCCGGCACGTACCGGCCGTCGAGGCCGGCCAGCAGGTTGGCGACCTCGTCACCGGTCCGACGCAGGTTCGGGACGAGCCAGTTGCAGATCCACGCGATGGTCGCTGTCGAGCCGGGACGCGCAGCCCAGCCCTCGGCGGCGGCCGCGGCGACGAGGGAACGGCACGCCTCCTCGATGCGGTCGAGGTGCTGGGGATCGTCGGGGTCGAGCCCGAGGCGGGACGCCACCTGATCGCGCAGCGAGGGGACGCGGCCCTGCGGGAGGCGGGTGCTCGCGAGGACCAGGTCGATCAGCTGCTCGTCCGCGGGCGCCGACCCGAGGACGTGGAGCCCCCCG
>JAJYVX010000293.1 GCA_021791795.1 Actinomycetes bacterium
GAGCGGCACGACCACGAGGGAGAGCTCCGGGACCTGCTCGGCGAGCTCCAGACCGACGGTCCCTTGTCCCGCGATGACCGCGAGGTCGTCGAACGGATGGACGAGGATCTCGCCCGTCGTGGCCGCCCGCTCCGCCGCCATGGCGAGGCAGTCGTCGACGGAATCGCCGCCGAGCGTGATCGTCGCCCCGTAGGACTCGGTCGCGTCGACCTTGGCGACCGGAGCGTCGCTCGGCATGAACACGTGGCACGGGACGCCTGCTTGGCCGGCCCCGAAGGCGACCGCCTGCGCGTGGTTTCCCGCCGACGCTGCGACGATCCCCGCCTTCGCGCCGCCACCCAGGGAGGCGAGCTTCGAAGCGACGCCGCGCACCTTGAACGAACCGGTCCGCTGGAGGTTCTCCGCCTTCACGGACACCGTCGCGCCGGTCCGTTCGGAGAGCACGCGCGAGCTGAACGCCGGCGTCCTGGTCGCGACGGAGCCGACGGCACGACGAGCCCGCTCGACCTCGTCGAGCCCGATCGGCACTGTCAGGTGAGAAGGCATCGCCGTCCCGCAGAGGGCACCCCGGCCCACTCGTCCCCGTCTTGGTCCGTCACGGGGCCACCACCGTTCGATCGCCTCCGGCCGATCGGGCGTGGCACTCGCTTAAAGTTCGCTCGATGACCCCGTCGCCGAACGGGCCGAGGGATCCCCGCCTCCTTCGGCCCGGACTCATCTGATTGCGGCCGTGCATCGCCACGCGGAGGCGGCTCCGTCCGTCACCCTCGCCGACGGGCGCAGGCTGTCGTACGCCGAGTTCGGCGACCCCGACGGCTACCCGGTGCTCAGTTGTCACGGCAGCTTCACCGGCGGCCTCGACATCGCGGTGGCCGGACCCGCCGCGCGGCGTCTCGGCATCAGGATCATCTCGCCTGACCGGCCGGGCACCGGGGGCTCGACCCGGGCACGGGGAAGGGTCATCGCCGAGTGGGCCGGGGACGTCGAGACATTGCTCGACGTCCTCGAGATCGAGCGCTGCTCCGTGCTGGGATGGTCGCAGGGGGGCCCTTACGCGGCGTCCCTCGGAGCACTCCTGCCCCTGCGAGTCGACGCCGTTGCGATCGTGGCCGGCGTCGTGCCCCTCGACTGGCCCTTCGAGCCGTCGGACGCGGACGCACCGGGCTCGCTCCTGTCGCCCAACCTCCGCCTCTCGGACAAGTGGCCGGGCTACGCGAGCGTGCGCTTCCGCGCAGAGGCCGAGATGGCCCGGCGCCTGCCACGGCGCTGGTGGGTGAAGAAGAGCCGCTCGATGCCGCCAGCCGACGTCGCTGCCGTCGAGGCGTCGGGCCTGGCCCTGCTGGCGAAGGCGGTGGCGCAGGGGTTGCGGCGCCCCGGGGGGGCGGTCGACGACTACCGTGCCGTCGACCAGCCCTGGGGCTTCGCCTACGAGTCCATCGCGGTCCCGGTGCGCCTGTGGCACGGCGTGGACGACACCGTCGTTCCCGTCGACTGGAGCCGGGAGGCGGCGGCGAGGATCCAAGGCTCGGTCCTGTTCCCGATCGAAGCCTCCGGTCACTTCGTCGCCTGGTCGCGCTTCGAGGACGTCCTCGGCGATCTCCTGGCTTCGCGCGTCGGACGGCGACGCGGCGGTGCACAGGGTCTTCGGTGAAGACCACCAGCGGTCGGTGCGCGCCGCGCATCGACCTCGTCGACGCCCTGCACCTTTCGTACGAGGGCGCCACGCTGCAGGTCGAGGAAGCCCGAAAGTGCCTCGCGCTCGCTCGCGACACAGAGCTCGGGACGTCGCACCGGGCCCACCATAGGAGGCCTGGTTCGGGCTCCGCACCCGGGCGTGTCCGGGCGTGGGCTGGCGGCGGCGATCGGCGGGCTCGAGCCTCGCACGGGCCGATGTTTTGTCACACGGTCGACGGGTAGTCGAGATGCCGGAGCGAGACAAAGCCAATAAAGAGAGGAGAGACGTGTCGGGCGTCGAGCAACAGTCCGGCGGCCCGGCGCGATCCGCCAACAAGTCGTTCGAGCCGACGTTCGAAGCCGCTTCGGAGGCGCGCCGGTACGCCGACGAGGTGCTCCACGAGTGGGACGTCGTCATCCCAGAGGACGTGCTGCTGCTCGTGGCGGAGCTGGCGGCGAACGCCGTCCGCCACGCAAGGTCGCACTTCGAGCTCAGCCTTCGCTTGCAGTCGGGCTCTCTGCTCGTCGCCGTAAGCGACGCAGATCGCGCTCCTCCCCAGCTGGCCGACCCGGCGCCGACCTCGCCAGGAGGGCGGGGTCTTCTGATCGTGAACGCGCTCGCGACCTCGTGGGGATGGGAGCCCCTGCCGGAAGGCAAGACCGTCTGGGCAGCCGTGCATGCGGCGAGGGGGCAGTCCGGCGACCAGCCGTGATCCCGGCACGGTGCCCGCTCGAAGACCAGTCGTGATCCCGGCACGGTGCCCGCTCGAAGACCAGCCGTGATCCCGGCACGGTGCCCGCTCGAAGCACTGTCCCGAGGGGACGCGCCGCGTTCATGCGCGCCGCGTCCATGATTGAGCCGGCCGTGGCGGCTGCAGCGCGGCCGCCACGCAAGCGCCGGTCGCCGGTCGAGCGCGGGTCGAGCGCGGGTCGAGGGAGGAGCGATGGAGGAGTTCGCCGGGAAGGTCGCGGTCGTGACCGGGGCGGGGAGCGGCATGGGACGCGCCTTCGCCCAGCGCTTCGCCGAGGCCGGGATGAAGCTCGCCATCGCCGACGTCGACGAGGCGGGCCTCGAGAAGGCAGCCTCCGAGCTGCGGGCCGAGGGGCACCAGGTGCTCTCGGTGCCGACCGACGTCTCCAAGCTCCCCGCGGTCGAGCACCTGGCCCGGGCGACGATCTCCGAGTACGGTTCGGTGCATCTGGTCTGCAACAACGCGGGCGTCGAGGGCTACCTCGACGGCGCCATCTGGGAGGCGACGGAGAAGGACTGGACCTGGACGATCGGCGTGAACTTCTGGAGCGTCGTCCTCGGCGTTCGCACCTTCA
>JAJYVX010000294.1 GCA_021791795.1 Actinomycetes bacterium
GTCGGGTAGCCGAACGAGACCATGCAGGCGTTCTGCCAGCCCTCCTCCGGCGCCTTCAGGATCCGTACCACGTCGTCGCCGTGCAGCGTCCCGAGGATCGAGGTGAGGGCGCTGCCGATCCCCTCCACCCTGGCGGCGAGCTGGGCGCTCCACGCCGCGGGGTAGATCGAGCCCGAGCCCCCGTCCGACCGCACGAAGCAGAACAGGTAGAGGGGCACCTCCTCGAAGTGGTCGGCGAGCCACTGTGCCGACCGCTGCACCTTGAGCAACGAGCGGTTCGTCGGTTTCTCGGGATCGGCCGCCGCTTTTTCGAGCCGGTCCCGGTAAAACGTCTCCCACAGCGTCGAGAGGGCGTCTCGATAGAGGGGGCCGAGCTCGGCCTTCACCTCGGGCGCGTCGACGAGGACGAAACGCCACGGCTGCGCGTTGCCACCGCTCGGAGCGCGGATGGCGGCGTCGAGGATGCGAGCCTGGATCTCGTGTGGAATCGGGTCGGGGCGCACCCGGCGCATCGCCCGGGTCGTGTAGAGGGCTTCTCGGACGTCCATCGACAGATCCTGCCCCATCGGGCGGCTCTCGGCGAGAGCGCCGAGCACGAGCGCTTCCGCAGCCTCACCCGCGGGCCGACAGCACCAACCGGGCCTCCGCGGCCATCTCGAGATCCTCTCGGGCGGCGACGACGAAGGTGCGGACGGCGGCAGCGGGGGCGGACAGCTCCGCGTCAGGAGAGGCCGTCTCGTTCGCCACCTCGTCGAGCTCGAGGCCAAGAAACGACAGCGCCGCGGCAACACGCGCCCGCACCACGAACGCGTGCTCCCCGACGCCCCCGGTGAAGGTGACGGCGTCGAGGCCGCCGAGGGAGGCGGCCATCTGGGCGACGGCACCGCACAGCCGGTGGCAGTAGACCCCGAGGGCGAGCGCGGCGTCAGGGTCGCCCCTCGCCTCGCGCTCTACGACCTCGGCCATGTCGGCCGTGCCACAGAGGGCGAGAAGTCCGGAGTCGTGCTCGAGACGCTCGGACAGCTCGCCCGGTGCGATCCCCCCGGGCTCGACGAGCCAGGCAACGGCGCCGGGGTCGACGCTCCCCGAGCGCGTCGCCATGACAAGGCCCTCGAGGGGTGTGAAGCCCATCGTCGTGTCGACCGAGCGTCCGCTCTCGACGGCCGCGAGCGAGGCGCCCGCCCCGAGATGGCAGACGACGAGGCGGAGCCCGTCGGGGTCCCGTCCGATCAGCTCGGCCGTGCGGCGGCTCGCGTAGGCGTGGCTCAGGCCGTGGAAGCCATAGCGCCGGAGCCCGAAGCGCTCCCGCCAGCTGGCCGGGACGGCATAGGTGGCAGCCACCGCCGGCAGGGTGGCGTGGAAGGCCGTGTCGAAACAGCAGACGGCCGGCAGATCGGGCAGCTCGGCTCGCAGGGCATCGATCCCTCTGAGCGAGACGGGCTGGTGGAGCGGGGCCAGGAAGACGAGCTCAGAAAGGGCCGCCTCGGTCGCCTCGTCCAACAGGACCGGGCCCCGGTAGCGCCCGCCGCCGTGGACGACGCCGTGGGCGACGGCGTCGAGCTCCCCCTCGATCGCCGAGAGGGCCTCTCGGACCTCGGAGCGCTCGAAGGCTCCCCTTGTCATCGGCAGGTCGCGGGAGAACACGACCGTGTCGTCGCCCGCGACGACACGGAGCTTGAGGCTCGACGAGCCGGTGTTGACGACGAGGACGTTCATCGCCGGCTCGTAAAGGGCCACGTCCAATCGGTCACCTCCGGTGGGTCCTCGCCGTGGTCGCGCGTGTACTGGCGGGCGCGGAGACGGGCGTCGACCATCTCCTGGCGCAGTCGGCCCTCCGCTCCCCGCAGTGCCGGGACACGGTCGATCACGTCCACGACGAGGCGGAACCGATCGAGATCGTTCAGCATCACCATGTCGAACGGCGTGGTGGTCGTCCCTTCCTCCTTGTAGCCGCGGACGTGGAAGTTGTCGTGGTTCCTCCGTCGGTAGGTGAGCCGGTGGATCAGCCACGGATAGCCGTGGTAGGCGAAGATGACCGGCCGGTCCGTCGTGAACAGGGCGTCGAACTGCGGGTCCGGGAGGCCGTGGGGGTGCTCGGTGTCCGGCTCGAGCCGCATGAGGTCGACGACGTTCACGACGCGGACCTTGAGGTCGGGGACCTCCTCTCGAAGGATCGCCGTGGCGGCGAGCGTCTCGAGGGTCGGGACGTCTCCGGCGCACCCGAGCACGACGTCGGGCACCTCGTCGCCGTCGTTGCTCGCCCACTCGAACACCCCGAGGCCCCGCGTGCAGTGGAGGACGGCCTCCTCCATCGTCAAGTAGTCGAGGGAGGGCTGCTTTCCCGCCACGACGACGTTGACATAGTCACGGCTCCTCAGGCAGTGGTCGGCGACCGAGAGCAAGGTGTTGGCGTCGGGCGGGAGGTAGACGCGGACGATCTCGCCCTTCTTGTTGACGACGTGGTCGATGAAGCCTGGGTCCTGGTGGGAGAAGCCGTTGTGGTCCTGGCGCCAGACGTGGCTCGACAAGAGGTAATTGAGCGAGGAGATCGGCCTGCGCCAGGAGATCTCGCGCGTCGTCTTCAGCCACTTGGCGTGCTGGTTCACCATCGAGTCGACGATATGGACGAACGCCTCGTAGCAGTTGAAGATCCCGTGGCGCCCCGTGAGCAGGTAGCCCTCGAGCCAGCCCTGGCAGAGGTGCTCGCTCAGGACCTCCATGACCCGGCCGTCGGCCGCCAGGTGGTCGTCGGTCGGCAGCCGCGTCGCCTCGAAGACCCGGCTCGTCGCCTCGAAGACCGCCGAGAGGCGGTTCGAGGCGGTCTCGTCCGGGCCCATGATGCGAAAGCTCTCCGGGTTGGCCCGGACGACGTCGCGAAGAAAGCCCCCGAGCAGCCTCGTCGCCTCCGAGGTGACGGTCGCCGGCCGCTCGACGGCGACGCCGTAGCGCCGGAAGTCCGGGAGCAGGAGCTCTTTT
>JAJYVX010000061.1 GCA_021791795.1 Actinomycetes bacterium
CGAGCTCCTGAGCCGACCGGTCACCGGCTGAACGGAGGGGCCGCCGGCCGAGTACTCTCGCCGGCCGTGAGCATTCTCGGCAATCGTGTACTGCGCCGTGAGGACTCGAAGCTCCTCACCACGGGTGGCGTCTACGTCGGCGACCTCCCGCTCGAAGGCGTTGCCGCTGTGTCCTTCGTCAGGTCGTCGATGGCACACGCCCGGATCGTCTCGGTCGACCTAGAGGCGGCGCGCTCGGCGCCAGGCGTGGTCGCCGTCTTCAGTGGACAAGACGTCGACATCGACCCACGTCCGCCCGACATCCCGCTGTTGAACCAGGAGATGAAGCGTCCTGTCATGGCGCGAGACGTGGTGCGCTTCGTCGGCGAGCCGATGGCCATGATCGTGGCCGAGTCCGCTGCCGAGGCGGCAGATGCGGCCGAGCTCGTCGCGGTCGACTACGAGCAGCTGACGCCGGTGGTCGACCCGGAGGAGGCAGCGCGAGACGAGGTCCTGCTGTTCCCAGAGGTGGGCACGAACTCGTGTTTCGCCCTCGACGACGGCACGGACGAGTCCTTCTTCGCGGGTTGCGACGTCGTCGTGAGCCAGCGGATCGTGAACCAGAGAGTCGCGCCCTGCCCGCTCGAGGTCCGCTCGACGGCGGCAAGTCTCGGTGGCGACGGCCGGGTCACCGTCTACACCTCGACCCAGGCGGCCCACTTCGTGCGTGACGCCGTGGCAAAGGCGCTCGGCATGGAGCCGGGCGACGTGCGCGTGATCGCGCCGGACGTGGGCGGCGGGTTCGGTGCGAAGGGGAGCGTCTACGGGGAGGACCTGCTCGTGGCGTGGGCAGCGCGCCGGCTCGGGCGCCCGGTCCGCTGGGTCGAGACCCGCTCCGAGAGCATGCTCGGCCTCGGTCACGGGCGCGCACAGGTGCAGTACGGCACGATCGGCGGCACATCAGACGGCAAGGTGCTCGCCTACAAGCTCCGGGTGGTGCAGGACTCCGGCGCGTACCCGGAGATCGGTGCGCTCCTGCCGATGCTGACGCGCATGATGGCCTCCGGCGTGTACGCCGTCGAGAAGGTCGAGTACAAGAGCGACTCGGTCGTGACGAACACCGTCCCTACGGTCGCCTACCGGGGAGCCGGGCGCCCCGAGGCCACCGCGGCGATCGAGCGGATGATGGACGTCTTCGCGGCCGAGATCGGCATGGACCCGGCGGAGGTGCGCCGGAGGAACCTCGTGCCGGCCGAGCGGTTCCCCTTCACGACCGCGACGGGCACCGAGTACGACTCCGGGGAGTACGAGAGAGCGTTCGTTCTCGCCCTCGAGCTCTCGGGCTACGAAGAGTTGCGCGAGGAGCAGCGCCGTCGTCGCGAGGATAGCGGCAGCCGCCAGCTCGGGATAGGAGTGTCGTCCTATGTGGAGATCACGAACGGTGTGCCCGAGGGGGAGTTCGGCGCGGTCGAGGTGAAGCCCGACGGCAAGGTCCTGGTGCGCACGGGCACGTCACCCCACGGGCAGGGTCATCACACCACATGGTCGATGCTCGTGTCCGAGCAGCTCGGCATACCGATGGAGGACATCGAGGTGGTGCACGGCGACACCGACATCGTCCCCCGGGGCGTGGGTACGTTCGGCTCGCGCTCTCTCCAGCAGGGCGGTTCGGCCGTGGACCGCGCGGCCGCCGAGGTGGTCGACCTCGCGAAGGACCTTGCCGCCCACCTGCTCGAGGCAAACCCGGCTGACGTCGTGCTCGACAAAGACGCCGGCCGCTTCCACGTGGCAGGCACGCCCAGCATCGCGAGGAACTGGGCCGAGCTCGCACAAGCTGCCGTGGAGCGTGACGGGAAGACACTCATGGCCGAGGTCGACCTTCCGGGGCTCGGGCCGTCCTTCCCGTTCGGCACCCATGTCGCCGTGGTCGAGGTGGACACCGAGACGGGTGACGTCGAGCTCGTGAGGCACGTCGCGGTCGACGACGCCGGCCGCATCATCAACCCGTTGCTGGCAGAGGGACAGGTCCACGGCGGCATAGCCCAGGGAGCCGCGCAGGCGCTCCTCGAAGAGTTCGTCTACGACGCGGACGGGAACCCCCTCACGTCCAACCTCGCCGACTATGCGTTCATCTCGGCGACCGAGCTCCCGCTCTTCGAGACGGAGTTCACGGAGACCCCGACGACGGTCAACCCGCTCGGGGCGAAGGGGATAGGGGAGGCGGGCACGATCGGCGCCACCCCTGCGGTGCAGAACGCGGTCGTCGACGCGCTGGCGTACGTCGGCGTCCGGCACATCGACATGCCGACGACGCCAGAGCGCGTGTGGCGCGCCCTCGGCGAGGCCCGGGTTCCCGCTTCCTAGGTCGGCCGTCACCCGGGAGGGGCGGGTCCCCGGCACCCGCCCGTCGGGGTGACCCGGGATCCGACGGGATGAGCCGGGACCCGTCGGGATGACCCGGGATCCGACGGGACGAGCCGGGACCCGAGCCGCAGATGGCAGAACGTGCTTCGGACGGTGCGCGGCCGGGCGAAACCCGCGTCAGAATAGGCACGTGAAGGACGTGCTCGACCAAGTCGATCGCTGGCTCGACGGCGGCAAGGCCGTCGCCCTCGCCCGGGTCGTCGGCGTGGAGGGGTCCGGTCCGCGGGATCCGGGCGCCGCCATGGCGGTCAACGAGGACGGAGAGGTGGTCGGCTCGGTCTCGGGCGGTTGCGTGGAGGGTGCCGTCGTGACCGAGGCGCTCGCGGTCATCCAGTCAAGAAAGCCCAAGCTCTGCACGTTCGGTTACTCCGACGACGAGGCTTTCGCGGTCGGCCTCACCTGCGGCGGGACACTCCACATCTTCGTAGAGCCGCTCGACTGGTGAGCGGCCGGCCACCGCTCTACGCGGAGCTGAGCCGGTCGCTGCGGGCGCAGGACCCGTTCGCTCTCGCGACCGTCACCGAGCTCGAGCTCGAGGAGGGACCTACTGCCCGTGGCCTGCGGCTCGGGGCGAAGATGCTCGTGCGCCCGGGCGAGGCGCCGCTCGGAAGCATGGGAAGCGAGGAGCTCGATCGGATCGTCGCCCGCGACGCGCTCGCCGCCGTGGAGCGGGGCACCACGGTGACCCGTCACTACGGCAGCCGTGGCGAGGCCCGCCGACGTGACGTGACGGTGTTCGTCGAGGTGTTCTCGCCGCCGCCTCGGCTCGTCATCTTCGGCGCGGTCGACTTCACCGCCGCCCTGGCCCACGTCGGACGGCTGCTCGGGTTCAGGGTGACGGTCTGCGACGCAAGGCCGATCTTTGCCACGAAGGCCCGTTTCCCCATGGCCGACGAGGTCGTCGTCGACTGGCCGGACCGCTATCTCGAGAGGATCGCCAGCGAGCTCGGCCCGCGCGATGCCGTCTGCGTGCTGACCCACGACACGAAGTTCGACGTGCCCGCCGTCCTCGGCGCGCTGAAGACGGACGTCGGGTACCTCGGTGCCATGGGGTCGCGGCGCACCCACGACGAGCGGTGGAAGCGGCTCTTGGAGGCGGGCGCGGAGGAGGGAGCGCTCCGCACCCGGCTCATGAGCCCGATCGGGCTCGACATCGGCGCCCGCACCCCGGAGGAGACGGCGGTCGCCATCGCGGCCGAGATCATCTCCGAGCGCACGGGGACCGACCTGCCCTCGCTGCGGGACCGCAACGGGCCGATACACCGCCGTTGAGCCGCCGCCCCTTCCCCGCCCTGCCGTGACCGTCGCCGCCGTGATCCTCGCCGCCGGCGCCGGCACGCGCTTCGGCGGCGACAAGCTCCGGACCCTCGTGCGGGGCACACCTCTCATCGAGCTGGCCCTCGAAGGACCGCTCGAGGCGCGCTTCGACGAGGTCGTCGTCGTGACGGGGGCGTCGTCGCTCGACGACCTCATACCCGAGGACGTGACGATCCTGCGGAACGAGCAATGGGCCGAGGGGCAAGCCTCCTCGCTCGGCGTTGGCATCGACTGGTGCCAGCGCCGCGGGCACAGCGCCGCGGTCGTCGGGCTCGGCGACCAGCCGGGCGTCACGGCCGAGGCATGGGAGCGGATCGCCGGCTGGCCGGAGGGTCCGATCGTCGTCGCCACCTACCGGGGAAGGCGCGGGCACCCGGTCAGGCTGGATGCTCCGGTATGGTCGCTCATCCCCACCGAAGGGGACCAAGGGGCGCGAGCTCTCATGTCCCGGCGGCCCGAGCTGGTGGTGGAAGTAGCCTGCGACGGCACGCCAGAAGACATCGACACCAGAGAGGACCTCCGCAGGTGGACCTGAACAACGAGTTCGAAGTTGCCGTTCCTGTCTCCACTGCCTGGGGGGTGCTGACCGACCTCGAGCGGATCGCCCCCTGCATGCCCGGTGCGCAGCTCGAGGAGATCGAGGGCGACGAGTACCGCGGGCTCGTGCGGGTGAAGGTCGGCCCCATCACCGCCTCCTACAAGGGGGTGGCCAGGTTCCTCGAGAAGGACGACGCCAGCCACAAGGCGGTCCTCAAGGCCGAGGGGCGAGAGACCCGCGGACAGGGCAACGCGTCTGCCACGATCACGGCCCTCCTCGTCGAGTCGGCCGGCGGCACGAGGGTCACGGTTGCGACCGACCTGAACATCACGGGCAAGGTCGCCCAGTTCGGCCGGGGAGTCCTCGCCGAGGTGTCGGGCAAGCTGCTCGACCAGTTCGTACAGAACCTCGAGAAGACGGTTCTCACGCCCGAGGGTGGAGAGCAGGAAACCAGCGCCGGCGCGACCGCTCCCCGCGACAAGAGCGAGGGGCCGGGCGAGAGCGTCTCCGAGCAGACGGGGCCCGTTCCTTCGCCGAAGCCTCGCCGGACGCGGGCGAAGACCGAGATGCCGCCGGCGGCGTCTGCCGCCGAGAGCGAGAGCGCGGGCGAGCCTTCGGCACCGAGCGAGGGCGGCGAAGCTGCACCTGCCACCCCGTCTGGCGACGGCGCCGCTGCGCCGTCGGGCGTGCGCCGGATCGAAGGCCCCGCGGCCCAACCGGTCGACCTCGGCGCCATAGCGGGGGACTCGATCGCGAAGCGCATACTTCCCTTCGCGAGCATCGCCGGGGCGATCTTCCTCATCCGCATCGTCGTCTACGCGATGAAGCGCCGGAGGAAGTGAGCGCCGCGGGCGACCTGGAGCAGGTCGCCGAGCTCCTCGGGCGGCCACCGAGGTGCGGCTTCGAGGTGGTCGTGCGGGACGAGAAGGGTTGGCCGGTCGTCATCCGGAACGAGCCCAGGCTGGATGACGGGACGCCGATGCCGACGCTCTACTGGCTCGTCGGTCGCAAGGAGGTCCAGGCGGTCTCACGCCTCGAGGCGGCCGGCGGGGTCCGGCGAGCCGTGGAGGAGGTGCCGGCCGAGGAGATCGCGCAAGCCCACCGGGCCTACGCGGCCGAACGCAACGCGTCTCTTGTTCCGAGAGGCGAGAGCCCTGCGCCCTCCGGCGGGGTGGGAGGCACGCGCTCGGGCGTCAAGTGCCTGCACGCGCACTACGCGTGGTGGCTCGCGGGAGGAAGTGACCCGGTGGGGCGTTGGGTGGCGGCGCAGCTGGCTGCCGGCCGCGCCGACGCGTGCGACCGGGCAGCCTCCGGAGCTCGCTGGGAAGAGGTCAGTGGCTGACTCCGCCGGGGGAGCGCTCGCTGCCGTCGACTGCGGGACGAACTCCACCCGGCTCCTCGTCGCCGATGCGTTCGGCCGCAACCTCATGAGGAGGATGCGGATCACCCGTCTCGGAGCAGGCGTCGACGCGACCGGCCGGCTCGACGAGGCGGCCGTGCGGCGGACTCTCGCCGTGCTCGAGGAGTACCGCGCGGTGATGGACGACCTCGGAGTCGACCGCATCAGGGTCTCCGCCACGTCTGCCGTGAGGGACTCCTCCAACGCCGAGGCGTTCCTCGAACCTGCAAGAGGCATCCTCGGGGCGGATCTCCGCGTGCTGAAGGGGACGGAGGAGGGCGCCCTCTCCTACAAGGGCGCCACGGCCGATCTCGACCAGGCCCTCGGGCCGTTCCTCGTCGTGGACGTGGGCGGCGGCTCGACCGAGCTCGTGACGGATTCCGAGGGTGGACTTAGCGCCGTGTCGCTCGACATCGGCTGCGTGCGCGTGACCGAGCGTTTCCTCCTCTCGGACCCGCCGTCGGCCGCCGAGCTCCGTGACGCCCGTCGCTACGTGACCGATCTCGTCGCCGCCGCTCGTGCAGGTCATCCCGAGTGGGATCGGGCTCGGCTCATGGTCGGTCTCGCCGGCACCGTCTCGGCGCTCGCCCGGCTGGCTCTCGGGTTGATCTCCTACGACCGCGACCGGATCCACCACTCGCGCCTCACGCTCGAGAGGACGCAGGCGTTGCTCGACGAACTGGCCGCTCTGCCGGTCGCGGCGCGCCGCGAGCTCCCCGCCATGGAGGTCGAACGAGCCGACGTGCTCGTCGGTGGTGCCCTCGTCCTCGCGATGGTGATGGACACCCTCGGGCACGAGGAGTTCCTCGTCTCCGAGTCCGACATCCTGGACGGGATGATCTACTCCCTCCTCGAGGAGGTGCCGGGGTGATAGGAGCCGACACCCCGACCGGGCTGAGAGGTCGGCGGGTCGTCCTCCGCCCGCTCAAGGAGGACGACTTCGAGGCGTGGCACGAGGTGCGACGGCGCTGCAGCGACTGGCTGCTGCGTTGGGAGCCCCGGCCAGCGGCCGCGCCCTACCCGCCGGAGGACCACGCGAGCTTTCTCGCCAGGTGCTCGATGCGCGAGCGCGAGAGGCAGCTCGGCACCGGCTACGGCTTCGGCATCTTCACCGGCGCCGATGCGAGCGGCGGTGATCCGGACGGAGATGGCCCGCCGGGCGCTCGACCCGGCGTCCGGTTCGCCGGCGAGATCAACATCTCCTCCATCCAGCGCGGCCCGTTCCAGAACGCCTATGTCGGGTACTGGATCGACGAGGAGCAGGCAGGTCACGGGTATGTGCCCGAGGCGTGTGTGCTCGTGTTCCGTTTCGCCTTCGAAGAGCTCGGCCTGCACCGGCTTCAGATATCGATCATCCCACGGAACCTGCCGAGCCGCCGCGTGGCCGAGAAGCTCTGGCTACGCGGAGAGGGCGTCGCCCTGCGCTACCTCGAGATCGACGGCAGGTGGGAGGACCACATGCGTTACGCCATCACGGCCGAGGAGTGGCGGGAGCGCCGGGAGCGCTACCTGAGCCAGTGGCTCGGCCAGGGTCGCGGCGCACGACCGCCGGCGAGTGCCTGAAGAACGTCTCGACGTCGGCCTCGTAGCGATAGCCGGGCAGCTCTTCGCCGATGGAGCGGCGCAACCTGCTCGCCTGTGCGAAGCGCTCGACGGCCCCGGCCGACGTCGCCTCGAGCTCGAGACCCTCCGCCTTGAGCCGGGCGGTGTCGATCCCCCGGCCGTAGCGGAGGAGAGACTCGAGCTCTGCGGGAAAGTCGAGCAGGCCGAGGCGGACGAGAAAGGCGACGGACTGCCGCGTGAAGACGGACGGCAAAGGCAGGCACCAGGCAGAGGCGATCCTCGCGACCTCGCTCACGGGCAGGCGCCCGTCGCCGGCTACGTTGAAGACCCCTGAGAGCCGCAACCCGACGGCGGCTGCGAGCACGCGGACGACGTCGTCTTCCTCGACGAACTGGATGAGAGGATCGAAACCGGCAATCACCGGTAACACGCCCCTCTCCAGGTTGCGCCTGATCGGCGTGTCGACGTTCGGGCCGAGCACGTTGGCGAAGCGCAGCAGGGTGACGGCCACTTCGGGGTTCTCCTCGGCGAAGTCGCGCACGTAGCTCTCGACCTCGGTGAGGGAGCGCTCGAGCCTCGTCCTCGGCGGGCGCGAGCGCAAGGTGTCCTCCGTGAACCACACGGGATCGGCGGGATGCGACCCGTAGACGACCGAGGACGACTTGACGACGACCTGGCGGACGGAGGACCCGGACGCGCCCGCGGCGGCGAGCAGGTTCATCGTGCCGATCACGTTCACCTCGTGGAGAGCCCTGGCGGACATCGAAGAGGAGTCGACCACGAGGAAGGTGTGGACGATGGTGTCCACCTCGGTCGCCCGGACGATGCGCGAGAGCAGCGAGTAGCTCTCGTCGGCGCGCACGAACTCCGTCCGCTCGAGCGGTACCTGGGGGTGGCCACGGCCCATGCCGAGGAGCATCTCGACATGAGGATCCTGCTCGAGGGCCCGCGCCACCTTGCCGCCCCAGAAGGTGTCGAGGCCCGTGAGCAGGATGCGCCTAGCCAAACCAGACGCTCCTCCGCTTGGAGAGCATGTCGAACAGGTTGGCCTGGAGATCCGCTCGGATCGCTTCCGCCTCCTCAAGGATCCGCCCCCTCGGGTAGCGGGCGAGACCCGGCTCGACGTCGAAGCGGACCGGTTCGAGGACCCTGAAGCGCAGCTTCGCCGGCAGGTAGGTCACCGTGCCGAGCAGCGGCCCGTAGACGAGATGGTTCACCGTGACGGGGAAGTACGGCACTTTGAGCAGTCGAGCGACCGGCAGCTTGTAGAGGACGGGCATGGCCTCTTCGGCGCCGACCGAGGCGATGGGCACCACCGGCACGCCTGCCCGCATGGCGGTCTCGACGAAGCCGCCCCGGCCGAAGCGGCGCAGTTGATACCGCTCGCTCATGTGCTTGCTCGGACCCTTCACGCCTTCGGGGAACACGAGGACCAGTTGCTGCTGGTCGTGAAGCAGCCGGTGGGCGTTGTCCGGGTGGGCCGGGACCCCGCCTGCGCGGCTCCAGATGGTGCCGCCGAAGGGGACCGTCCTGAACCAGTTGTCGGCGAGCCCGTAGACGGGGCGGCCCAGCTCCTCCTCGATGCCGTGCATGATCATGGGGGCGTCCGGTGGAACGGCCCCGCCGTGGTTCGCGATGAGGAGCGCTCCTCCGCTAGCAGGGATGCGTTCGAGGTGCTCCCACTCCACCCGGAACCAGCGCCGGTAGTAGAAGCGCCCGGCCAGCCGGGCAAGGCGGCGTGCATGCTCGGAGCGGCCCCACTCGTCGACGTCGCTCAGGCGAGCTTCGTCGGGACCGGGCCGCGGGTGCGAGGCGGATCGTTCGGAGGAAGGTCGCTCGGAGGGGAACGGAACCACCGAAGCGACGTCGTCGCCTCGTCCTGAGCGCCGCTTCCGCGCGGCGTCCGGCCCCGTCGCCCGGCCGGGTTCCTTCTCCGGACCGCTTGGCGGCTCGCGTCGGGCCGCCGGTCTCTCCGCCGCCGCTCCCGATCGCCTGGGCACGAACCGATCGTACCGGGGGGCTCTCCCGCCTACTCCCGGCGGGTGGTGACGGGCCGGCTCAAGGCCGGCCGATGGCCACGAACCCGTTCCAGTACATGGGATAGAAGGCCACGTTGGTACCCGTCATGGCCGCTTGGATGATCGTCTGGGTGCCGAACGGACCGGCGCCCACGTACATGGCGACATGGGTTATCGGCCAGGGACCGTCGTTGGCGAAGTGGTAGAAGATGAGGTCGCCAGGCTGGATGTGACGAGGCGAGATCGACTGTGACACCTGCCATTGCACGGTCGCACCGTGCGCCATCTGCACGCCGGCAGCCGCCCAGGCGAGCATCGTCAGCCCGGAGCAGTCGACCCCGGACCGGCTCGCGCCGCCCCACACGTAGGGTACGCCGAGGTAGCTCTCGGCCGCCCGCACGGCGGCGTTGCCCTGCGAGTTGCTGCCGTCGGGGACGAGAGGCTGGCCGACGCCGGCGGCGTTCTGAGCCGCTCCCGCTGCCTGCTGGTTCGCAGCCGAAGGGTTCTGTTGTGCGACGGCGGCGGCTGCCTGGGCGGCCTGCTCAGCCGCTGCCTGCTGGGCGGCCCGCTCAGCCGCGATTCGCCTGGCGCGGGCGGCCGCGGCCGCGGCGAGCGCACGTTCCCGCTCGATGACCATCGTCGCGAGCTCGCCGCGCACCTCGTGGAGGATCTGCGACACCCGCGCGGCTGCCGACTGGGCTGCAACCTTCGCCGCATACGCCGTCTTCACGGCTTGGGAAGCGGCCTGCTCTTCGGCGGTCTGGGCCATCTTCGCCCGCGTGACGGACGCGCGGCCGGAGAGCAGCTGAGTTATCGCCGTGTCGAGCGCGTTCGCAGCAAAGCTCGCATACGCCGCGATGCTCGATGCATCGTTCACGTTGCTGTCGAGGAGTGCGGTCACCTGGTCGGTGGCACCGTTGTCCGAGACGTAGGCCTCTATGGCCGCCTGCCGGAGCTTCTGGACCCGGGCCGACAGCTGCTTCTCCAGCCCCGCGAGCCGCTCGTCGGTAGCGGCCAACTGTGCCTTGTCGCGGGCGAGGAGCACGTTCGCCTCGTCGTAGCGCTCGGCCGCGAGGTTGACCTTTGCCTGGTCCCCGTTCAGCTCGGTGGCGAGCTGGGCGGCCCGTTGCTGCATCGAGCTGATCTGCTGGGGCGTCGGGGCGCTGGCGCCTGCGAGATCGCCGGGGATCACAGAGGCGAGAGCGAGGGGCGTGATCGCCGCCGCGGCGAGCACCAGGTGGCGCTTCCGGGGTTCACGGCCTACCCACTTGAACCCCATGAAGCCCATCAGACCACTTTGACCACATAAGTCACAGTTGTCAAACAGCCGCCACGGGCGGATGGGCGGCGTGACCCGGAACGGGGTGGCGCCGGCCTCAGCGTTTACGCTACGCAGCGGGCCGAAACGGCCGGGGACGTAGCCCAACGGCAGAGGCAGGGCGCTTAAAACGCCTCCAGTGAGGGTTCGAGTCCCTCCGTCCCCACCAGAACGGCCTTATTCCAACCCCCACCAGAAAGGGCCGCGGCCAGGGGTCGGAGGTCGTCCTCCGCTTGCCCTCGGGGTGTCCGTGGGCCTTCCTGGGCCGCGTTCTTGATTGGGGTGAACGGGATCGTGCGTCCCAATGCCCTCTGGGCCTCGACGACCTCCTGAGCTTGCACGAGGTCCTCGTAGGGCTCGCGAAGGACGTGACCAGAGACACCGTGCTCGTCGATGTAGATGCGCTCGAAGATCTCGAGGTTGAGGACGCGACGCTCCTCGGGGCCGAGCCGTCGGTACAGCTCTTGCGGTTGCTCCAAGAGGTCGAGGGCAGTGTTCAGCACTGCGCCGCCCTCAGTGAGCCCGCGGCTCGTCCGGTCGAGCTCGCCCTGCACCTTGAGGCGCTTGGACTTGAGGTCGTTGAGGCGCCTTCGCACTTTCGGAGTGGCGAGCTCCCCTTCGGCAGCGAGGTCGAGGAGGTTCTCCTCTTGCTTGTCGATCCGCTCGAGCTCGGTCTGGAGCTGGCGGCGGAGGAGGTCGCTCGCCATCTGCTCATCGGCGAGGGTCTCGTCGATCGTGTCGCGGATGAACTTGACGAAGTCCTCAGAGAGCCGAAGGCCGGCGTAGTGGCTGAGGACTGACGCCTCCACGGAGGCGACGTTCAGGTAGGGGCTGTCGCAGACGTGGCTCTGATGGCCACGGCAGAAGTAGTAGAAGTACTCGCCGCCCCGGCGGCCGACGGCACGGTTGAGGACCATGCGCGACTCGTCGCCCCGGTCGTGGCACTCGCCGCACCAGAGCGACCCCTTCAGGTAGTGGTGATGGTGGCGCTGGCGCACGCCGGCGCCGCTGCGGGCATCCATGACGCGTTGCACTCGCTCGAAAAGCTCGGAGGTCACGAGCGGCTCATGCCGACCCGGGATCTCCTCGCCCTTGTAGGTCACGTAGCCGAGGTAGTAGCGGTCGCGGAGCAGCTTCTGAAGTCCCGAGACCGTCACCGGCCTCGGCGGGTATCGGCCGGGCTTGGACGTGAGTCCACGGTCGGCGAGCTCGTCGACCAGCTCGTCGAGCGTGTACTCGCCCGTCGCGTACAAGCTGAAGGCGACCCTCACGAGGTCGGCTCGCTCGGGATCGAGGATGACGATGCCGATGTTGCCCCCGTCGACGCGCTCGCGGGCGTTCAGGTAGCCGATGGGTGCTCGCCCGAGCGTGCCGCCCTTCTTCGCCTTCACCCCCATCTTGTAGCGGATGTCCTCCGAGTCCTCGAGGGAGCGGTACTCGTTGAAGGCAGCCAGCATGCCGAGCATCATCTGGCCGGCCGGCGACTCGTCGATGTGCTCGGTGGCCGAGGTAAGCGTGACGCCTGCCTTCCGCAGGCTGTCGACCACGTAGGCGTTCTCGACCCAGTTCCGGTTCATGCGGGACAGCTTGTAGACGACGACGTAGTCGACGTCGCGCTCGGTCTTGATGCGCTGCAGCATCTGCTGGAAGGCGACCCGCTTCGCCATGCTCGTACCGGTCACACCCGGCTCGACGTACTCGTCGACCATGACGGCGCCGATCTGCTGGACCTTCCGCAGGCACGCCGCCCGCTGCGCCGGGATCGAGATGCCTTCGGGGTCGTAGTCGGTCTTCACCTGCGACGGCGTGCTCACGCGCAGGTACAGAACGGCCCGCGGCGGGCCGCCTCCGCCTTCGCGCGTCTTCTTCCGGGGGGCTCGCGGGCCGATCTCGCTCGAGGTCGGCGCGTAGGGCGATCTCTCCCTGTTCACTGCGTTGCTCCCGTCAGCTCGCCCGCACGAGCCGGCTCGACGAGGCGCTCCAGGTGCTCGCGCAGCTCGTCGATTGCCTGCTCGCTCAGCGCGGGGTACCGGAGCTTCAAGTAGTGCGGGAAGGCCGGGAAGCGCGAGGGCACGGCGTATTCGGCGATAGCGAAGACATCAGCAAGGTCGAGGTCGAGCACGTCGGCGATCCGCGCCAGCTTGTCGGGTGCCGGTGCTCCGTAGGCACCGCGCTCAAGGCGCATGATGGTGGAGTCGCGCACCTCGACCGCCCGGGCCACGTAGCGCGCCGAGTAGCCGAGCTCCTCCCTCCGAGCTTTGAGAAACGCTCCCAGGCGCCTCGCACGTTCTTCGTTCACGATGGGTCTCCCTCCATTCAAGACCCATTTTACCAGGATGTTTGCCCAAAAACAGCACCTTGTTGTCCATTCCGCAACGCCCGGCACGGCTATCTCCCCATGTCGAAGACGAAGACGCCGTCGGCGTCACGGGAGATCTCGTAGAGACCCGATAGGGCCATATCCCGAGCGAGGGCCTTGATGTCGATGCTCACGTAGCCCTCGAGCCCGGGGGGCGTCGCCGCCTCGATCGTCACGTCGTAGCCGAGGTCCTCGAGGAGATTCTGGACGTACTCCTCAAAGCTGGCCCATCGTCCGAGGTAAACCTCCTCGAAGCGGTCGAGGTCGACGGGATCGCTGGAACAGACGAGATCGACGTAGTGGGCGAAGGCAGGTCCGTGCTCGGCGATGCCGCTCGCGATGCGGTGGACTGTTTCGAAGCTCTCGTGCTCGCCGATCGCGAGGGGCCCGAAGCCCTCTGTGACGAAGATCGCCCACTCCTCGGCTCCGGGCGTCGGCGACTTCGTCAGCATCTCCGCCACCTTGGCCTCGATCTCGGCGACCTCGCCGGTGGCATCGATCCAGCCCCCGACGAGCCGCCCGGCGTTGTAGTCGGCGAGGCTTGCCACCCAGATCATCGGCGTCACCTCTCCAAGCCCTTCGTTCAGCTCTGGCTTTTCGTTGCCGGCTGTTTCGTGTTCGTGTTGTTCTTCCATGTCCTTCACCTCCTCTCGATTGGTTGTCAGTGGTTGTGTGGCAGGGGCTCCCGAGTGACGCGCGTGGCGTCTCTCAAGGGAGCCCCTGCCGGGGTGAGAGGAGTTGGTCAGCTCTTGGCCGGCCCTCCCCTCCGCGTGCGGGCGGACTGCGGCGGGCTCTCGGCCTCGCCTTCGGTCCTCCGCTCCGGCTCGGGAGCCGCCTTCTCGCCGCCGAACAGGGCAGCGATGGCTCCGCGCCGGCTGGCGGCGTCGCGCTCGATCTCGTCGAGCACGGCCTCCGCCTGCTCGATCAGCTTCGGGTTGGTCCGCCTGGACTCGATCCACTCGTCGATGGCCTGCCGGATGGCGTCTGTCACCGTGAGTGATTCGAGTTGGGCGAGCACCGTCAGCTGACCGTGCTGGTCCTCTTCGAGTCTGATGGCCAAGGTCTTCATGGCCTTTCTCCTCTCGTAGGTTTGCCGGGCGATCGGCGTGAGCTTCCTCACGTCGCTCGTCGGTGTTGGTGCGGCCGGCGATCCCCGGTTGGGATCTCCTCTTGGAGCCGCACGGCACCAGCGAGTCACCCAGCACGGCGCTGCCCTTCGCCGGGAGCTCTGCGAGCGTCTGCGATCCGGGCGCGGGCGAGGCTGGCGTAGTCCCGGTTGAGCTCGATCCCAAGCCAGTCACGCCCGTGCTGCTCGGCGACGATGCCGACCGTGCCGGCGCCGAAGAACGGGTCGAGGACGAGCCCGGGCACGAAACCCGCCTTGCAGCTGCAGGTTGGGCGAAGCTCGGCGCGCTCCGAGGTCGCGAGCTCGCGTCCACCGAAGCCCAGCTGGTTCTCGCCTCGCTCCGCCGATTGCTGTTTGGCGGACTCGGGGCGCTCTCGCTGCCACGGCGATCCGCACTTGCGGCAGACACGCTCGGGGCAACTGGCGAGGATCGGTCGCTCGACGAGCTTGGGCGGGAAGGTAGCGAAGTGCCTCCCCCGAAACCCAGCCGTGGCGATAGTCCAGACGTCGCCCGGGTTCTTGCCGAGGACGTGTCCGGGCATGCCGACCGCCTTCAGGCGGCCGAGCCCGCTCTGGCTGCCGGCGAGCGGACCGGCCCAGTCCGGTCTTTTCGTAGGCAGCGGGGTCTCGTCCGACGACGGGCCCCGCGAGCTTCGGTGCGGTACGCGGATGGCGTCGAGTTCGAAGAAGTAGTGGGGCGACTTTGTGAGGAAGTAGAAGGGCTCCCACGTCGTGTTCAGCCGATCGGAGACGCTTGACGGCAGGGGGTTCGGCTTCGCCCAGACGCATTTCGAGCGCAGGATGAAGCCGTCCTCGACGAGGGCGGTCACGAGCCGCTCCGGTCCGAGCAGCAGGCTCTTCGGCGGAGCTCCGTAGCGCAGGTGGCGGGAGTAGCTATCGCCGAGGTTGAGCCACAGTGACCCGGTTGGCTTCAGCACCCTCCGGACGGCCGCCATGACCGTGCGCAACTCGGCCACCCAGGCGTTCACGTTGTCCTCGAGGCCGATCTGGGTGGCGACGCCGTAGTCGCGGAGCAGGAAGTACGGGGGCGACGTGACGACGCAGTCGACCGAGCTCTCGGGCAGCCGGCGGAGCTGCTCGCGGGCATCACCGAGGATCACCGTGTTGCGGGGCGCCGGGTTCACCTTTCGCCTCCCGCCAGGTACTCGACGGCACCGTCGGTTGTCGTCGCGGCGAACAGGCTCCCGTTGAGTCGTCCATCCCTCCCGATGGCCGTGGCGATCTGGTGGCAGCGCCGCTCGTTAGGTGCGATCCAGAGCACGCGCGGGAATACCTCGTGGCGAGCCTGCTCGCGACCCGAGCGGTAGTAGGCGTCGTAGGCGCGGCACTTCCGAAGGACGGCAGGCAGATGCTCGGTGCCGCGGTCCATCTCGATGAAGTGCCGCAGCTCATACTCTCCGATCCCGAGGGCGACGAAGAGGTCCGGTCGCAGGAGCTTCCGCCCGCTCATGTCGGAGTACGACCTCCAACAGGCGGGCTCGGCTTGTGCTTCCAGCAACTCGACGCGTCCTGCACGATCGGCGAGGATCAACTCGACGACGAGCTCGCTCACCGCCAGGGTGTGATCGACGAAACTCGCCGACGGCTCCCGGAAGCGACGCCTCGGGCCATCGAGGCCGATCAGGCGCTGGCCGACGGGGCCGAGGGCGTAGACGAACGATCCTGAGCCGGCGCGCACGCCTCCGATGCGCCGCTCCAGCCGGATAAGGAGCCGGTTCCACGCCAAGCGTTCGAGTGATCGCCGGCAGGCTCGGCTCGCCGCCTCGGCGCTGCCGTGCGCCTCGTCTGCGAAGTGGACGCGGGCGATCTGACGCCCGCTCATCAAGCGGAGCTCGGCAACCTGGGAGACGATGGCGATCTCGCGAACGCTCAGCTCGTCCCGCAGCCTGACGAGCTCGGCGTCCGAGGTGCGCACCACGCTCATCGCCCGCCCCCTTCCATGCCCCGTGTCCGCGCCGCTGGCGTTGGAGGAAGAGGTGATTGGTGAACGGGCAGGGCGACGCGGACGGTCAGCCATCCCCCTGTGGGTGTCGGCTTGGCCGCATCCTCGGCACTCATGGCGAGCCTGCGGTCACCGTGCCTCGTACAGCTCGTGGCCATCGGCCGATCTGAGGGAGCTGCTGGCCCGAGGAGGCGAGGATGCGAAGTCGCATGAGCGACAGTCCGCGCCACTGGTGGATGCGCCACAGCTGACGACCAGGAAGAACGCCGCGCCGTGCTCGACGCGACCGGACGACCGATCGGACATGTCCCGACCCCCGTCATCAGGCACCTCCTCGGCGTCGCCGAGGCGACAGGTCGTCGTCAGGTGAGCGGCGACGACCATCGATGAGCTTCTCGATGGTGGCGTCGACCTCGCTCCTCGGCACGCCGTAGAGCGCTCGCGATCGGGCGAGCACTGACTCGGGGTCGCGTTTCGGTGGCGACGGTGGGAACGTCCTCGCGCTGCACCACGGCTGGAGAGCGTTGTCGGCGACGAGCTGCACGTAGCACTCGAAGGCGCCAAGCGACGTGAAGTCCTCCGGCGCCGGCGGTCGTCCAGTGGGTGCGAGGGCGCGGGCGTCCTCCGGCGCGAGGGCAAAGCAGAGGCGGCTCCGGGCGTTGGCGAGGACGGCCGAGCGGATCACCGGCTGCATCTGGCTCAAGTGCTGGTGACTGAGCACGAAGCCCACGCCGAGTCCTCTCGACATGCTGAGCGAGTCGGCGATGTCGTGGCCGATGTTGAGGTAGTCCTGGAATTCATCTACGTAGATGAAGCAGGCGTGCCGCCGTCCTGGCTCGATGGCCGAGCGGCCGAGCGTCGCCTGCCAGAGGAGGCTGAGCACGAGGGAGCCGAGGGTGGCGGCCGCCTCCGGACCAAGGAGCCCCTTCGCCAGGTTCACGAGCAGCACGCGGCGCTTCGTGAAGATGTCGACCGGCTCGAACTTGGGAGCAGCC
>JAJYVX010000062.1 GCA_021791795.1 Actinomycetes bacterium
GGCGGCGACTTGCTGACCGCACGCGCCGTGACACAGGCCCATCGGCGGCCGAAGGGCCGAGAGGAGTGACACAGCCGCCTGATAGAACCAAACGTGAAGTGGGTCCTCGTCGAAACGTGAAGACCTCTCTGGTGGGCGCTACAGGACTCGAACCTGTGACCTCAGCCGTGTGAAGGCTGCGCTCTAACCACCTGAGCCAAGCGCCCTACGCCGGTCATCCTAGGCGGATCGGGGGCATCGCGGACACGGCGCGCCGGTACCGTGCAGCCATGTCCGAAGAGGAAGCCAACCTCGCCGCACGGGATGCCGGAGCGGCCGATTCCATCCCTGAGCGAGCGCTCGTCGTAGTCGCCCACCCCGACGATTGCGACTTCGGCTCCGCCGGCACAGTCGCGACGTGGGCCGCCAAGGGTGCTCAGGTGTCGTACTGCATCGTGACCGACGGTGCAGCAGGCTCTTCGGATCCAGACGTCGACCTGAGCAATCTCGCCGAGACCCGCCAGCAGGAGCAGCGGGCTGCAGCAGCCGCAGTAGGCGTGCACGACGTCACCTTCCTCGGCTACCCCGATGGGCGCCTCACCCCCTCGCTCGAGGTGCGCCGGGACATAGCCCGGGAGATCCGCCGGGCAAGGCCGGACGTCGTGGTGTCGCAGTCGCCCCAGCGCTGGTTCGACCGGATCCGGGCGAGCCACCCTGACCACTTGGCGGCCGGGGAGGCGACGCTTTGTGCCGTGTACCCCGATGCCCGCAACCCGTACGCGTTCCCGGAGCTTCTGAGCGACGAGCGTCTCGAGCCGTTCGAGGTGCCGGAGGTGTGGCTCATGGCTTCGCCCGTGCCGAACCGCTATGTCGACATATCACAACACGTCGAGGACAAGATCGCCGCTCTCCTCTGCCACAGGAGCCAGATCGCCAAACCGGACGAGCTCGCCGAGATGATCCGGGGCTGGGCGCTGACGACGGGCGAGGTGTCGGGCCTCGGCCAGGGCACGATGGCAGAGGCGTTCCAGGTGGTCGACACGAGGTAGGGAGTCCGCCCGCCGGCATCACGGGACCCCGGTCGTGGCTTTCACTCCGCCCGGGACCTATGATGAGCCTCCCCGAGCGAAAGGAGGTCAGAGAACCATGAATGCGATCCACGCACTCGCCGTTTCAACTGACCGCGCGCTCGGCCCCGCCGCTTCGCACTGAGCACACGCCCGTCCGGGCGTTCCGGTGGCTTCGAGCGCTCCCGAACAGGAGTGAGCCACCTTGTCAGGAGCCTTCCAGTCGCTGCGCCTCTTCGGCCTCGACGACTTCTTCTTGCAGAGCTACCAGAGCCTCGGCCTGACCGGGGCAACCATCGGCCGGGTCATCCGCGCGGACGTGGGCGGGTGTCGGGTCATGTGCGAGGAAGGGGAGATCCACGCGGGTCTCGGGCCTTCTCTCGAAACGACGCCGACGACGGGCGACTGGGTCGCCATCGGTCCTCAGGGCCGCGGCCCGCATCAGCTCGTCGCCGTGCTCGAGCGACGGACGGAGATTGCGCGGGCATCGTTCCGCACGCTCACCGAGCAAGTGCTCGCCGCCAACGTGGACAGCGTCATGGTGGTGAGCTCACTGTCGAACAAGCTTCGCCTGAGACGCATCGAGCGCCTGCTCGTGATCGCGTGGCAGTCGGGCGCGCTCCCTGTCGTCGTCCTCACCAAAGCCGACGTTGCCGACGACGTCGCCACCGCTCTCGAGGCTGTCGCCGCCATCGCACCGGGTGCGTCTGTCCACGGGGTGAGTGCCGTGACCGGGGAGGGGATGGACGGCCTCTCGGCGGAGCTCTCGCCGCGGACGACAACCGTCATGCTCGGGCCGTCCGGTACCGGGAAGTCGACACTCGCGAACGCGCTCGCCGGCGGTGAGCGGCTGATGGAGACGGGCAACGTCAGATCGGACGGGAAGGGGAGGCACACGACCGTCACGAGAGAACTGCTCAAGCTGGCGAACGGAGCGCTCCTCATCGACACGCCGGGTCTGCGGGCGGTCGGCCTCGTCGACGACCCGGACGCGCTCGGGGACGCATTCTCCGAGATCGAGTCGCTCGCGGAGCTGTGCCGCTTCAACGACTGCAGGCACAGGACCGAGCCGGACTGCAGGGTGCGAGAGGCCGTAGCCGACGGGGCGCTCAGCGAGGAGAGGCTGGACAGCTACGAACGGCTCCGGAGGGACCAGGCTCGGATTGCGGCACGGAACGACGCTCGCCTGAGGGCGGAGCGGGCGGCGGAGTGGCGCCGTCTGTCGCGGGAGACGCGGTCCCGCTTCGTCCGCTGAGCGCGGCCGCGCGCCGGTGGGCAACACCCGGCAGGGATACCCGGCAGGAATACCCGGCAGGGATGAGGTCGCCCGCCTGCAACGGGCGGCAAGCGAGCCCGCCCACCGTGGCAAGCGTCAGCAGGGCAAGACCCACTCTGTAGCTTGCGAGCCGATGCGGGGACGCCGGCTGTTCGTGGATGTGACGCCTTTGCGCGCGTCGGCGCAGTTTCGCCGGCTGTGGGGCGGCTACCTCGTGAGCAGCGTCGGCACCCAGCTCACCGTGGTGGCGGTTCCGTACCAGATCTTCCGGCTCACCCACTCGTCGCTCGACGTCGGCCTCATAGGTCTCGTGCAGATCGTGCCTGTGCTCGGCGGAGCCCTCGTCGGTGGTGCCATCGCGGACGCACTCGACCGGCGGACCGTTCTCATGTTCAGCCAGACGCTGCTCTCGTTCTGCAGCATCGGCCTCCTCGTGAACGCCCTCAGCCCCCACCCGCTCATCTGGCCCCTCTACGTGTGCGCCGCGGGCATCGGCGGTCTTGCCAGCGTCGACGGCTCGACTCGGACGGCGGTGTTCGCCAACCTCGTCGACCGGCGAATGCTCCCGGCGGCGAACTCGCTCTGGCAGTTGCTCTTCCAGGTCGGGCAGGTGGCGGGCCCTGCGGTCGGCGGGGTCCTCATCGGTCGCATCGGCGTGGCGTCGGCCTACGCCGTCGACGCCGCGACCTTCGCCGTGTCGCTCTCGGCCGTGGTGAGCCTCGGACGGCTCGTCCCGCTCGAGGGGGGGACCCCGTTCGGCTGGGAGTCGATCAAAGAGGGCCTCCGCTTCATCCGTGGCCGCAAGGAGCTGCAGGGTGCTTTCGTGATCGACCTCGACGCGATGATCCTCGGCATGCCGAGGGCACTGTTCCCGGCGATCGGCCTCGTCCGCTTCCGCGGAGGGGCGCAGACGGTCGGATTGCTCTACTCGGCGCCCGGGGTCGGTGCACTGCTGGGCGCGGCGCTCACCGGATGGGTGTCGTCGGTCAGACGGCAGGGGAGGGCGGTGCTCATCTCGGTCGCCCTGTGGGGACTGTCGATCGCGGCGTTCGGGATGGTGCCCTGGCTCGCGCCTGCCCTCGTGCTGCTCGGCGTTGCCGGGGCGGCCGACGTGGTGTCCGCCGTGTTCCGGGGGACGATCCTGCAGACGGCGACGCCGGACTCGCTACGCGGTCGCCTGAGCGCCCTCCACACCGCCGTCGTCACCGGTGGGCCGCGCCTCGGGGACGTCGAGGCAGGGGCAGTGGCCGCACTCGCCGGAGTGGAGGCGTCGGTTGTCTCGGGTGGCCTCGGCTGCCTGGCGGGAGTCGTCGTGGTGCGGTGGTTGATGCCTCGCTTCGCAGGCTATGTGGCGCCGGCGCCCGACGTCCCCGAAGCCGAGCCCGGCCTGGAGCCGGCGTGACGGATGGGCTCAGATCGCCGAGGTTGTGCAAGGGTGGAGCCATGACCATCGGCATGCTCGGAGGGACCGGCCCCGCCGGGCGCGCCCTCGCCGCCCGCCTCGCCTCGCTCGGTTCGGACGTCCTCTTCGAGTCACGGCAGGCGTCCCATGCCGAGGAGGTTGTGAGCGACATCGGGCAGAAGTGGCCGGGCCGGTCGCTCTCGCTCCAGGGAGTCGCGAACGAGGACGCCTGCTCGGCGGATATCGTCGTGCTCGCGACCCCGTGGGACGGAGCGGCACCGCTCGCCGCGTCGTTGTCGGCGCATCTCGAGGGAAAAGTGCTCGTGTCCATGGTCAACGCGCTCGGCAAGGTGGGAAACGAGATGCAGGCCCTCATGCCGCCGCGGGGCTCGATCGCCGTCGCGGTGCAGCAGGCGGCACCCGGTGCGCTCGTGTCGGGAGCCTTCCACCACGTGCCGGCGCGTGGCCTTGCAAACCTTGACGAGGAGCTCGACTGCGACGTCCTCGTCTGCTCGGATCATCCGGCGGCGACCGCGAAGACGGTCGAGCTCGTGTCCTCGATCCCGGGTTGTCGCGGGATCGACGCCGGCAGCCTGTCGGCCGCCGCCGCCATCGAGGCGTTCACTGCCGTCCTGATCGGTATCAACATCAAGCATCGGGCTCATGCGAGCATCAGGCTCACCGGGCTCCCGAGCGCGAGCTGACCCGCACGTGATGCGTCTCCACGACACGGCTCGCGGCGAGGCGATGCCCTTCGAGCCCGGTTCGCCCGTGAAGATCTACACGTGCGGCATCACGCCGTACGATTCGGCGCACCTCGGACACGCCGCGGTCTACGTGACTTTCGACGTGCTGCGCCGCCGGCTGGCCGACCTGGGGCTCTCGACCCACTGCGTCCGCAACATCACGGACGTGGACGACGACATCCTCAGAAAGGCGCGCGAGCTCGGGGTGCACTATCTCGACCTCGCCGCGGGCGAGATCGCCCGTTTCGACTCCGACATGCGAGCTCTCGGAGTGCTCACGCCGGCGAGCGAGCCGAGGGCCACTTCGGCCATACCCGACATCCTCGGTTTCATCGGGAGGGTGCTCGAGTCGGGGCACGCCTACCGAGCGGGGGGTGCGGTCTACTTCGACGTCTCCACGTTCCCCAAGTTCGGCCAGGTGAGCCATCTCGGCCGGGAGGAGATGATCGAGCTCGCCGGAGAGCGGGGCGGCAATCCGGATGATCCCTTCAAGGACGACCCGCTCGACTTCGTGCTCTGGCAGCCCTCCGCCGAGGACGAGCCTGCCTGGGATTCCCTCTGGGGCAAGGGCCGGCCGGGATGGCACATCGAGTGCTCGGCGCTCGCCCTGCGCGAGCTCGGGGCGACGATCGACCTCCACGGCGGCGGGTCGGACCTCATCTTCCCCCACCACGAGTGCGAGGCCGCGCAGTCCGAGGCGGCCACCGGTCGCACGTTCGTCAAGCACTGGATGCATGTGGGCATGGTGCGCCTCGCCGGGGCGAAGATGTCGAAGTCGCTCGGCAACCTCGTCTTCGTGCACCAGCTGCTCGAGACGCACGAGCCGGCGACGATCCGCCTCGCTCTGCTGGCCAACCACTACCGCGACTCCTGGGACTTCGACGAGTCGATGCTCGACAGGGCCGCCGACAGGTTGGAGGCGTGGCGCTCCGCCGGGGGCGGCTCGGGCGGCATCGTGGCGGTGAGGGAGCGGCTGGACGACGACCTCGACACGCCTGGCGCCCTCGAAGTGATCGACGATGCCGCCGCATCCGGCAGCGGTGTCGCGGAGACGGCGCGGCTCCTCGGTGTCGAAGTTCCGGAGCGATCCTCCAGGTAGCTCCAAGTAGATTGTGGGGATGGCTGCAGAGATGACCGTCGTCCTGCCCGACGGGAGCGAGCGCTCCCTCCAGTCCGGCGCGACGGGGATGACGCTTGCGGCCGCTCTCGGCCGCCGCCTCGCCGCCAAAGCAGTCGCGGCCGAGGTCGACGGCGAGCTCGTAGACCTCGGCCGTCGGCTGGAGGATCGGGCGAAGGTCCGCATCGTCACCGCGGACACCGAGGAGGGACGAGCAGTCCTCAGGCACTCGACGGCGCACGTCATGGCGCAGGCCGTCCTCGCGCTCTGGCCGGGGGCCAAATTCGCCATCGGCCCCTCCATCCGGGACGGCTTCTACTACGACTTCGAGCTGCCGGGCGGTGCGCACTTCAGCGAGGAGGACCTCGGGCGGATCGAGGCGAAGATGCGGGAGATCGTGGCCGACGCCCAGCCCTTTTTGCGCGAGGAGCACTCGGTGTCCGAGGGACTCGAGCTGTTCAGGGACCAGCCCTACAAGCGAGAGATCATCGAGGGCGTGGCGAGCGCCTCGGGCGCAGGGGTGGCCGGCGGCGCGGCCAAGGTGGATGCCGAGCTCGAGGGAGAGGCCGGCTCGGGGGGCGCCGTCTCCGCCTACCGCAACACCGAGAGCTTCGTCGACCTCTGCCGTGGCCCGCACGTGCCGGCCACGGACCGACTCGGTCACTTCAAGCTGACGAGAGTCGCGGGCGCCTACTGGCGGGGCGACGAGAAGCGCCAGCAGCTGCAGCGGATCTACGGCACCGCGTGGGAGTCGGAGAAAGCCCTCGCGGACCACCTGCAGCGCCTCGCGGACGCGGAGAAGCGCGACCACCGCAAGCTCGGGGCGGAGCTCGACCTCTTCTCGTTCCCGAGCGAGATCGGCTCCGGTCTCGCCGTGTTCCACCCGAAGGGTGGGCTCGTGCGCCTGCTCATGGAGGACTACGCCCGCAAGCGCCACATCAAGGCGGGATACGACTTCGTCAACAGCCCGCACATAACGAAGTCCGAGCTCTTCGAGACCTCCGGCCACCTCGAGTGGTTCGCCGAGGGCATGTTCCCCCCGATGGAGCTCGACGAGGGCCAGCGGTACTACCTGAAGCCGATGAACTGCCCGTTCCACATCCTCGTGTACCGGAGCCGGCAGCGGAGCTACCGCGAGCTCCCTTTGAGGTTCTTCGAGTTCGGCAGCGTCTACCGCTACGAGAAGTCCGGCGTCGTGCACGGCCTCACGCGGGTCCGCGGAATGACCCAGGACGACGCGCACATCTTCTGCACCCGGGAGCAGTTGTCAGCCGAGCTGATATCCATCCTCACCTTCGTCCTCGACCTCTTGCGGGACTACGGGCTCGACGAGTTCTACCTCGAGCTCTCGACGAGGCCGGAGGGAAAGGCCATCGGCTCGCCCGAGGACTGGGAGGAGGCGACGGCGGCGCTGCGGAGTGCGGGTGAGCTCATGGACCTCGCCCTCGTGCTCGACGAAGGCGGCGGGGCTTTCTACGGGCCGAAGATCTCGGTGCAGGCCCGGGATGCCATCGGGCGCACCTGGCAGCTCTCCACCATCCAGGTCGACTTCCAGGAACCGCAGCGGTTCGGCCTCGAGTACGTGGGAGCCGACAACCAGCGGCACGTGCCGATCATGATCCACCGGGCGCTCTTCGGCTCCGTCGAGAGATTCTTCGGCGTGCTCGTCGAGCACTACGCCGGGGCCTTCCCCACCTGGCTGGCTCCCGTGCAGGTACGCGTCCTTCCCGTGAGGGACGACAACGAGGACTACGCCGCAGAGGTTCTCGCCGAGTTGCGGCGCGCCGGCCTCCGTGTCGACACCGAGTCGGCGGGAGAGCCGCTCGGGACGAGAGTGCGGCGGGGCAAGCTCGAGAAGCTCCCCTACATCCTCGTCGTCGGCGCCGAGGACGTGGCGGGACGGACCGTAGGCGTGAACGTCCGTGGCGGCGAGGGAGCGCAGCGCGGTGTTTCGCTGCAGTCCTTCATCGAGATGGTCGTGGAGGAGGCAGCAGGCCCGGCGCGCCGGCCGAACGCATCTGCGGTCGGGCGGAGGGCGTGAGGGCCGAGTGAGCCTCGAGCACCTCTGGGCCGGCTGGCGCTCCGCTTACGTCGGCTTGTTCAGTGACGATGCCGAGGAGAGGCCGGGCGACGAGACCGAAGCCGGCGCCGCTCAGCCGGGCGGGCTTGCCCAGGCGACCGGCGCACTGGACGACGAAGACTGCGTGTTCTGCACGGTCCTTCGAGCCGATGGCGTGTCCGACAGGGACCGCCTCGTCGTCTGGCGTTCCGAGCACGTCGTAGCGATGCTCAACGCATACCCCTACGCGAGCGGCCATCTCATGGTCATGCCGGCCCGTCACGTCCGTGAGCTCGAGGAGCTGACGGAGGACGAGGCCGGCGAGCTCTGGCAGGGCATCCGGGGCGCAGTCGCCGCCGTCAAGCGCGCCTACAAGCCCGACGGTGCGAACCTCGGCCTCAACCTCGGCCGGGCTGCCGGCGCCGGCATACCGGGTCACCTGCACGTGCACGTCGTCCCGCGGTGGCTCGGGGACACGAACTTCATGACGGCGACCGCGTCCGTACGAGTCATCCCCGAGGCGCTCCCCGAGACGTGGGAGCGGGTGAACAGCGCATGGTCGTGAATCCGGACCGCCCGCCTCCCGGCTACCAGCCGGTGATCGCCCCGCTGCCGTCGCGCCGGAACAAGCCGCCCAAGGACTGGGCGGAGGTGGAGCTCGTGGGGGACGCGGCGAGGATCACGCTGTCGGGCTGGCGTGCTGTGTTCGGGCTCCGCCGGGCACTTGACGTCCCCTTCGCGAGGATCGAATCGGCCGACTGGGAGCCGTCTGTCTACGGTGTCGTACCGACCACTCTCAGGCCGCGCGTGAAGCCGAGGTCGCATCTCTGGCGCATCGGTGTCTACCGGGGCAGGCTCGGATGGTCCTTCTGGTCCTGCGGCATGGGTCGCAACGCGCTCCTGATCCGGACCGAGAACTTCCGCTTCCGCTTCGTCGTGGTGGAACGGCACGACATCTCCGACGTGCTGGCCGGCCTCAACGAGGCTCTGGAACGATTCCGCCACGCGGCCGGGACCGTGGGAGATGCCGGGTCGTCCGCCAGCGGCGGCGGGGAGCCGGCTGAATGACGAGACCGCCACCGCCGACGTTCGACGAGCGTCTCGAAGCGATCGAGCAGGAGGCCGGCCGCCTGGCGGAAGTGGCGCTCTCCCGCCTGCTCGCGCCTGTACCGAGCTGTCCCGAGTGGCGCGTACGTGACCTGCTCGACCACATGAGCGGAGTGCTCGGTTTCTGGACGGCACAGGTCGCCGCGGCGGATCCCGACGAGCGCCACGAGTTCGATCAGGGCGAAGACCTCGAGGGCGAGGAGCTGGTGGACGACCTGCTCGGGCGTGCCCGAGACCTGACCGGAGCGCTGCGGGACGCCGGGTCCTCGATGCCGTGCTGGAACTGGTCGGGCCGCGACCTCGACACCGGGTGGGTCGCCCGCAGGATGTCGCTCGAGACCGCCGTCCACCGCTACGACGGCGAGCTGAGCGGTGGCGAGACCACGGAGGTGGCGGTCCCCCTCTCGGTCGACGGGCTGGACGAGCGGATCTACGTGCATCTCGCGAGTGATGTCCCGGACGCGCCCGACGCGGCCCTCGGCGGCTCCCTCTGCCTCGCATGCTCCGACACTGATGCCGCTTTCGTCGTCGAGGTCGCCCACGGGCGCCTGCAGGTGAGAAACACAGCCGGTCCCGCCTCAGCCTTCGTCCGCGCACCGGCGTCGGAGCTCTTCCTGTTCAGCTGGAACCGCGTGCCCCTGGACAACCTGTCCGTCACGGGAGACCGTGACGTCGCTGGTGCCTGGGTCTCGCTTCCCGTCTGAGAACACCAGCTGGTTCCCGGCGGCGTGACCCTCACGTCCACCGGTCGCCACGCCCGGCGGACGTCTTAGCCCCGTCTAAGCCGGTTGCAGCGCTGCCTTGATCACGCGATCGACGAGCTGCTGGGGCACGGGCTCGTAGCGATCATGGCTGAGGGAGAATCGCCCCCGGCCACCGGTGATCGAGCGAAGGTCGGTGGCGTAACGGAGGATCTCGGACGTGGGGACGAGCGCGATCACGATCTGCTCGTCACCGCCCCCCGCCTCGGTGCCGAGCACCCGGCCGCGGCGGGAGTTGAGGTCGCCGAGCACCTCGCCCTGGAACTGGGCGGGAACGGAGATCTCGAGGCGAGAGATCGGCTCGAGCAGCACGGGTCCCGCCTTCTCCATCGCCTCTTTGAAGCCGAGGGAGCCGGCCATCTTGAAGCTCATCTCGGAGGAGTCGACGGAGTGGTACTTGCCGTCGAAGCACGTGACTCGGACGTCGACGACCGGGAACCCGTAGTGACCTCCCGCGCCCATGGCCTCCTGCACGCCCTTCTCGACCGCGGGAATGAACTGCCGCGGGATGGCGCCTCCGACTATCTGGTCGACGAACTCGAAGCCGACGCCCCTCTCGAGCGGCTCGATCTTGAGGTTCGCCACGCCGAACTGCCCGTGACCGCCCGTCTGCTTCTTGTACTTGCCCTCCGCCTCGGCGGGCTGGGAGATGGTCTCCCTGTAGGGGACCCGCACCGGCTCGGTGTCCACCTCGACGCCGAACTTGCGCTGGAGCTTCTCGAGGACGATCTGCAGGTGGGTGTCGCCCATGCCACTCAAGATGGTCTGACGCGTCTCGTCCTCACGGCGCAGTGCGAGCGCAGTGTCCTCCTCCTGCAGGCGGTGCAGTGCCGTCATCAGCTTGTCCTCGTCTCCCTTCGCCTTGGGCTTGACGGCGATCGAGAGAAGGGGCGCGGGGGCAGGCACGCCCTCGATGGTGACGGGCATGGTCTTCGGGGCGAGGGTGTCCCCGGTGCGCGCCTCGGAGAGCTTCGGGACGGCGATCACGTCTCCCGCCTGGGCCTCGGAGATGGGCTGGGCCTCCTTCCCGCGGAGCAGTTGGAGCGCGTGCAGCCGTTCGTCACTGTGGGTGCGGGTGTTGGTGAGCACGGCGTCGGGGCGCAGAGTGCCCGAGAGGACATGGATGAGAGAGATCTTGCCGACGTACGGATCGGCAATCGTCTTGAAGACTCGGACGAGAGTCTCGCCTGAAGGGTCGACGGGGACTTCCGTGGTCTTGTCGCCCGCCCGCACAACCGTCGGCTTCCGGTCGAGGGGGCTCGGACCAATCTCGCAGATGAAGTCTGCCAACCGGTCGACCGCGATCTGACGGGCGGCGGATCCACACACGACGGGGAACACGGTGGCGGCCGCTACTCCGTGCGCCAGTGTTGTCTCGAGCTCCTTCGTCGACGGCGTCACGCCTTCGAGGTATCGCTCCATCAGGTCGTCGTCGGCGACGACGATCCCCTCCACGAGTGCTTCGTGCACGCGGTGCTCCATGGCCGACATCTCGTCCGGTATCGGACCCGAGCTCGGCTTGCCGGCGTCGTAGGTGATCGCGGTGTCCGTGAGGAGGTCGGCCACTCCGGAAAAGGCGGCCTCCTCGCCGATCGGGAGCTCGAGGGGAGCGATGCCCGCGCCGAAGAGCTCGCGCAGCTGGTCGAGCGTGCGCTCGAAGTCAGCACGCTCGCGGTCGAGCTTGTTCACGAAGATGAGGCGCGGCAGCCCGAGCTCGCTCGCGATGCGCCAGGCGACCTGGGTCTGCACCTCGACACCATCGACGGCGCTCACCACGACGACTGCGAGGTCGGCCACCGAGAGCCCGGCCTCCATCTCGGCGACGAAGTCGGCGTATCCTGGCGTGTCGATGAGGTTGACCCTGTGGTCGCCCCAGTCGAATGGAGCAAGGGAGAGCGAGACCGAGATCTTCCTCTTCACCTCCTCCGGTTCGAAGTCGCAGACCGTCGTGCCGTCTTCGGTCCGCCCGGCCCGGTTGATCGCCCCCGCACACACGAGGAGTGCCTCGGCGAGAGTGGTCTTGCCGGCGGCGCCGTGTCCGACGAGCGCGACGTTGCGGATCTTGGCCGACGGCACATTTGGCACGCCATGAACCTCCTTCGTGAAGACGCCTTACCAGGCGCAAGGCCTCCCGGGCGGTTAGGCGTCCGAGCCTACTTTGGCCTCTCACTCGCAGCGAAGGCGACGAGGCGAAAACTTGGCCGAAGAGCCCGTTGCACGAACCCCCAGGACGATCTGCAAAGTCCCTGCTAGCGCGCGCGTGAGATCCACCACCTGAACAGGCCCAATTGCCACGATGACGTCGTGGCCCACAACTTCCTCGCCCCCGAGCGCGACGAGCTCTACCTGCTCCCGCCGTCGGTCGCCGACTGGCTCCCTGAGGACCACCTCGCCTTCTTCGCCCTCGACGCGCTGGAGGAGATGGACCTCTCACCCTTCTATGGCGACTACCGCCACGACGGCTGCGGAGGCGCGGCGCATCACCCGAAGGCGATGGTGGCGCTCCTTCTCTACGCGTACTGCCTCGGCGTGCGCTCGTCCCGCCAGATCGAGCGCGCCTGCCACGTCGACGTCGCCTTCCGGGTGATCTGCGCCGGGCTCTTGCCGGACCACACCACGATCGCCCGCTTCCGTTCCCGCCACGAGCAGGCCCTGAAGAGCCTGTTCTCCTCCTCGCTGCGGCTGTGCCAGCGCGCCGGGATGGCCAAGGTGGGCCTCGTCGCCCTCGACGGCACCAAGATGGCCGCCAACGCCTCGATGCAGGTCAATCGCACCAAGCAGACCGTCGACCAAGCAGTCGAGCAGATCTTCGCCGAAGCACCCGCTGCAGACGCCGCCGAGGACGCGAAGCCCGGCAGCGAACGAGGCGACGAGCCGCCCGCTGCGCTGCGAGGCCGCGAGGATCGCCGCCGTCGCTTCGCCAAGGCAAAGCAGCTCCTCGATGCGGAGCTCTCAGAAGAGCAGGCGGCACACGAGGCCCACCTCGCCGAGCGCGCCGCCAGAGAGGCCGCCCTGGCCAAGAGGCTTCGGGGCCGAAAGCCGAAGGCGCCGAAGGACAAGGCCGGGCACAAGGACAAGAAGGCCGACACAACCGACCCCGAGTCCAAGGTCATGTCCACCTCGAAGGGCTGCCTGCAGGGCTACAACTGCCAGGCGGTGGCGAACGAAGACCGGGTGATCGTCTCTGCCGAGGTGACCACCGAGCAGAACGACTCTCACCAGCTCCACCCGATGATCGACGCGACTGCGGCCAGCCTCGCCGAGGCTGGGATCGCCGAGCGCCCCGAGCGTGGCCCACTCCGAAAGGACGCCACCTTGGTCGAGCAGATGGACCGTAAGGTGTCCAACAAGGCCACAACAAGGCCGGGCGCGCCCTCTACCGTCGTCGCCAGCAGCTCGTCGAACCGGTCTTCGGCCAGATCAAAGACGACCGGGGCATCCGGCGCTTCATGCGAAGAGGCAAGACCGCCTGCGACTCGGAGTGGAAGCTCATCTGCGGCACCCACAACCTGCTGAAGCTCTACCGTCGCGCGCTTCTCGACCCGTCGGACCTGTCATTCAGCCGGATGGCGGTCGGAATCACCTGCTGATCGAGGGCGGAACACCCCCCTCACGGCCACCCCGGCACCTTCGAGGCAATCGGACCCGAGACTCACCTCTCGGTAGATGACGACTGCTGCACGGCCGCCGCATCCGCGGGGTTCTCGCAACGGGCTCTGGTAACCTCGAAATTATGGCGACAGGGGTTCGCCGTCACGGGCCGATGACGGCAGTGCGACGGTTGGACTGGCCTCTCGCCTCCGCAGTTGACTCTGCGGCAGCGTTTCCTCGAGGAAGCAGATGATCGACGGCAACCGAGGCCGCTCGCGTGACGAAGTGGAGGCTGGTCCGGAGTCCGGGCCGGATGGTCGCGGCGACGTAGCGCTTGCTCCCGTCGGCGACGGGGCAACGGGTGCCTCCGGAGCAGCCGATCGGCCGGTGGTCGACGCCTCCGGCGACCTCAGCGGCCCGCAGGCGGGTTGGGCCGGCGAGGGCGAGGAGGGGCGTGTCGCGCCGAGGAGGCGGTTGCCGCGCATAGAGCTGGGCCGGCGACTGGTGGCACTCGGGGTGAGGGCCGACTACGTCACGGTGCTCGGGGTGTTGATCGCCGCCGTGACCGGGTGGGTCATAGCTACGGGGCACCTCCTGGTGGGCGTGGCGCTCGTGACGACCGGTGGGCTCATGGACACCCTGGACGGTGCCGTCGCGAAGGCCGCCGGCACCTCGTCAAAGCGCGGCGCCTTCTTCGACTCGGTGACCGACAGGGTGGCGGACGGGCTCATCTTCGGAGGTGTGGCCTGGTATTTCGCGGCTGGCCCGGGCAGGGATCCGAAGCTCGCCATCCTCCCGCTCGCCATCTTGGGCGTAGGCAACGTGATCTCCTACGAGAGGGCGAAGGCGGAGTCGCTCGGCTATGTGGCCAAGGGCGGGCTCATGGAGAGGGCTGAGCGCCTCATCCTGCTCGGGCTCGCCCTCGTCTTCCACTGGGTTCTCGTACCGGTGCTATGGGCTCTGCTCGGTCTGTGCATCCTCACGGCCGCCCAGCGGTTCGTGAAGGTGTGGCGCCAGGCGAGCGCCGACCTGCCGACTGCGGCGTCGGCACACCTCGGTGCCTCGGACGCTCAGCAGGCCGGCGTCGACGCGGGCGGGCGGCTCGGTGGCGCCTCCTCCGCAGAGGCGAGCCACGCCCGTGCGTGGCGCCCGGGCCGAGTCGAGTCTCGCTGGCGGGAGTGGCGCGAGGCCACCGCGTCCAACGGACGCCCGCGGGTCGCGACAGGCCGCGCCAGCCGGGGGCGCTCGCGCCGGCGTGACGAGCCGTTGTCCATCCGGGTTCGTCGGATGCTCGGTTCGGAGCTCGGTGCTGAGGTCGGAAGCCGACCGGCGTTCGGACGAGGCCAGCGGAAGCGTCACGAAAGAGCGGGCGAGCGAGCTGCCGCGGCGTTCCGCCGACGCCTCGGCACCGGGCGCTGACGCAACCTTTCTAGGTGGTTCCTCGAGGAAGCTTCCCGGGTGGCAGCGCGTCGCAGGCCGGCCCCGTCCTCCGCCCGTCCCACAGGTCGCACAAGGCGACCTACTACGCCTACCGGACGATCTCTGCTGCGTTGCAGCCCTTCCCACGACCGCTCGCGAGCGGGATCGCCACCGCGGCCGGAGCCGTCATGCGGCGCGGGGCCGGGCCCGAGGCCTCCGTCCTCCGGGCAAACCTGCGCCGGGCCATGGGCCACGGGGCGACGGAGGCCGAGATCGACAAGGCGGTCGTCGACGCATACGACTCGTATGCCCACTACTGGGTGGAGGGGGCCCGACTCGCCACGATCAGCCCACGCGAGGTGCTGCGCAGGTTCTCGGTGGCCGGTTTCGAGCCCCTCAGGGACGCGCTGGAGGCGGGAAACGGGGCCATCCTCGCCCTCGCGCACCTCGGTTCGTGGGAATTCGGCGGGTACTGGCTGACCCTGCAGGGCTTTCCGATGGTCACGGTGGCGGAGCCTGTCCAGCCGCCGGAGCTGTATCGCTGGTTCTCGCGCCAGCGTGAGCTGATGGGGCTCACCATCGTTCCCTTCGGACAGGAGACCACCGGCCAGCTCGTGAGAGCGCTCCGTTCCGGGAGGCTCGTGGGGCTCCTGTGTGACCGGGACCTCGTCGGCAACGGAGTCGAGGTCGACTTCTTCGGAGAGAAGACCACCCTCCCGGCCGGTCCGGCGGTTTTGTCCCTCCGCACGGGCGCCCCTGTCTTCCCTGCTGCCGTGTACCAGGACAGGCACGGCTTCCACCGCGGGGTCATCTGTCCGCCTGTGCGCTACGAGCGGACGGGCCGGCTGCGAGACGACGTGGTGGCGTTCACCGCTCTCGTGGCACGAGACATCGAGCGGCTGATCGCCCGAGCCCCCGAACAGTGGCACGTGTTCCAGCCCAACTGGCCCGCCGAGCGACCTCCTCGCCGCTGAGTCCGTGGGCGGATCAGGCCGGCTGAGGCTGGCTCTCGTGTCTCCCTACGACCTGGCCGTCCCGGGAGGTGTCCAGACACAGGTCGTCGCTTTGGCCGCAGAGCTCGCCGAGCGGCCGGAGGAGATCGGCTCGGTCACGCTGATCGCTCCCTTCAAGAGGGAACCGGTCCGCCCACCCGAGCTGGCGGGCGGGGTCGGTTTCCGGCCGGTAGGAGGGAGCATCGCCGTCCCGGCCAACGGGTCGCGCTCGCCTGTTGCCCTCAGCCCGCTCGCCTGGACCCGCACCGCCTCGGTCCTGCGCGGAGGCGCCTTCGACGTCGTGCACGTGCACGAGCCGATGGCGCCACTGGTCGGGCTCGCGGCGTGTGTGAGCTCCCGGGCTCCCCTCGTCGGGACGTTCCACCGAGCCGGCACCGACCGCCTGTACGCGGTGGAAGGGAGGCTCCTCAGGCGCCTAGCCGAGCGTGTGAGGGTCCGCGTGGCCGTGTCCGACGAAGCAAGAGCGACTGCCGAGGAGATGTTGGGACTCGACGTGCCCCACATAGTCCCGAACGGTGTGGCCGTCCCGGCAGAGCCGCCGGCACCGAAGACCGACCTCCCTACGGTGCTCTTCCTCGGCAGGCACGAGGAGCGCAAGGGACTCGCGGTGCTCCTCGAGGCGAGCACGATGGTCGGTCCCGGCGTGCGGTTCCTCGTTGCGAACGAGGGGCCGCAGACCGAGAGCCTCCGCAGGCGCTACGGACACGACAGGAGGATCGAGTGGCTCGGGCTGGTGGAAGAGGCGAAGAAACCCGCCCTCTTCTCCTCTGCCCACCTCTACTGCTCACCGGCGCTCGGCGGCGAGTCGTTCGGCGTCGTGCTGCTCGAAGCGATGGCCGTGGGCACTGCCGTCGTCGCCTCCGACCTGCCCGGGTACCGCCGAGCGGCGGGTCCTCCTCCTGTCCAGGACGCCAGCCAGCCGGTCGTCTTCGTGCCGCCCGGCGACCCGGTGGCCCTCGCGTCGGCCATCGAAGGGCTCCTCGGAGACAAGGACCGCCTCGCAGCCGTGGCGGCCTCCGGCCGGCGGCGAGCCGCCGAGCTGTCCGTGCGCAAAGTGGCCGACGCCTACGTGCAGCTATACCGCTCGGCGAGCCGCCCGTAGACTGCATGGTGATGCCAGGATCGACGAGAGCGCGTTCTCGTCGCGACCGGCGCGGCAGTGACGCCGAGGAGCGGTTGCAGCGTGCCCTGAAGGCTCAGCAGGCCGCCTACGAGGCCTCGAGAGTCGTGCTCGACGCTGCCCGCGCCCGGCGCGACACCGAGTGGCAGCTCGCGGCTTCGTCAAACCGGAAGCGCGCCCTCACCGTGCTCGTGGCACCATTCGCCGTGGGCGTCGTCGTGGCGCTGCTCGGTGCGGTCACCGTGGTGCTGGCCGCCGTCGGCGGTGCACTCATCGTCGCGTGGGCGGCCCTCGCGGTTGCAACTTGGCGGGCGACGGGAACGACGGTGAA
>JAJYVX010000295.1 GCA_021791795.1 Actinomycetes bacterium
CGCTGCTCTCGAGGCGCTGGCGCCGATCGCCAGAGGTGGGCTCCAGCGCCCCTGGCACGCGGTGAGCGACAAGGACTACCGGCGGACCTTCAAGCAGGTGAAGGCGCTCGTGCGCGGCAGGCAGGCCGCGCCCCGGCAGTTGCACGGGGCGCTCGGGCAGGTGGCGGCGCTCGTCGACGAGTGGCGTGCGCTGTCGAGTGACGGCGGGTTGCCGCGACTTCCGTCGGACCTCGAAGGGGCGGCCGGGGTGTACGGCCAGCTCCTCGCCGAGCTCCAGGCCCTCGAGGCGGTCCTCGACACCGCCGAGTTCGAGACGTTGCGCCTGGACGAGCTCGCCGGGCGTCTCCAGCGGCTCATCGACGACCGCGCCATGCTCTTCGCGCTTCCCCAGTTGCACGAGCTGGCGCTGGCGCTGGCCGGGCGGCAGTTGTGGCCACTCGTAGAGGAGATGCGCCAACGCAACCTCGATGCCGAGGCGGCCGTCGCCTGCCTGCGCTACTCGTGGCTGGCGTCGATCCTCTCGGCGGTGAGCATCACCGACAAGCGGGTGGGGGTGTTCAACGGCGAGGAGCACACCCGGACGGTGCAGGACTTCGTCGGTGCCGAGCACGAGCACCAGCAGAGCACCCCGCATCGGATCAGGCGCCTCCTCGCCGAGCGCATCGTGGGCACCCGCGAGCAATTCCCCGACCAGTCGGATCTACTCAAGAAGCAGGCTGCGCTCAAGCGCAAGGTGAAGCCCATTCGAGAACTCTTCGCCCAGGCTCCGGAGCTGCTCACCGCCTTGAAGCCGTGCTGGGCCATGAGCCCGCTCGTGGTGTCGCAGCTGCTCCCGGCCCGCAAGTGCTTCGACGTGGTGATCTTCGACGAGGCCTCCCAGGTAGCGCCCGCCGACGCCGTGGGGGCCCTCATGCGTGCCGAGCGGGCGGTGGTGGCCGGCGACTCGAAGCAGCTTCCTCCCACCCGGTTCTTCGCGTCGGGTGAGAGCGGGAGCGAGGACGAGGAGGAGGGCGACGACGACGAGATCGACCTCTCGGTCACTTCGGATGTCCAGTCGATCCTCGAGGTGATGTGCGTGGTGCTGCCTGCCCCGAAGGGACAGCACACGCTCCAGTGGCACTATCGCTCCAAGGACGAGCGCCTCATCGCCTTCTCGAACTCCCAGGAGCTCCTCTACGGGTGGTCACTCGTCACCTTCCCCGGGGTCTCAAGCGACGAGGTGATCACCCACCACCTGGTGCCGTTCACCCCGACCGGGGTGAAGCACAAGGGCACCCTCCCAGGCGAGGTCCACAAGGTGGTCGAGCTCGTCACCGCCCATGCGCACGAGCACCCGCACCGAAGCCTCGGCGTGATCGCCCTCGGGTCGCCGCACGCGGACGCCATCGACGAAGCCCTGCGCCTGGCCCGGCGTGACGACGAGGTCCTGAACGCGTTCATGGATGAACTCGTCGGCCCGGGCCGCGAGCGCTTTTTCGTGAAGAACTTAGAGCGCGTACAGGGCGACGAGCGCGACGCCATCATCTTGACCGTCGGCTACGGCAGAGGGCCCGACGGGCGGATGCGCTACACGTTTGGGCCGCTCAACGCCGAGGGCGGCGAGCGCCGCCTCAACGTGGCGGTGACGAGGGCCCGGCGCTCGATGACCCTCGTGTCGTCCTTCTCCGCCCAGGAGATGGACCCTGCCGCGCTGCGCTCGTACGGAGCCAAGATGCTCCGGGACTACCTGGCCTTCGCCGAGTCCGGGGGCACGGACCTCGGGCGGCGCGAGCGCGATTCAGTCGCCCTCAACCCCTTCGAGCGCGACGTGTTCGAGCACCTGAGCCGGCGTGGCATCCCGCTGCTGTCGCAGTACGGGTGCTCGGGGTACTGGATCGACTTCGTGGCCAAGCACCCGACACTGCCTGGGCACTTCGTGCTCGCCATCGAGACCGACGGAGCGCGCTACCACTCCTCGCCCACCGCCAGAGACCGCGACCGGCTGCGCCAGGAGCACCTCGAGCGCCTGGGGTGGCGCTTCCACCGGATCTGGTCGACGGACTGGTTCTACCGCCGCGAGGAGGAGATCGAGAAGGTCTTCGCGGCGTACGAGGAGGCCGTGGCCGAGATCGCGGCGCCCACGCCGCGGCCCGGCCCCCAGCGCTTCGCCCCCACCCGTCGCAACAACGACCCCGAGGAGCCGGCGCCAGCGGCACCTGTGGGGGCCCCGATCCCCAAGCGCAAGGGCCCGAACCCGGTCACGCCCGGGCTCGGGACGATCAAGGCCTACAGCGACCAGCAGCTCGTCGACGTCGTGGAATGGGTCGAGACCGACACCCTCATGCGGACCGAGGACGAGCTCATCGACGCAACCATGAGCGCGCTGGGCTTTCGCAAGCACACCCAGCAGATCGTCGAGCGGCTCACCCTGGCCATCCACCGGGCCCGGAGCGGGATCCCCGTGCCGCCACCGCCGGCGAGGGCGCCTCGGAGGACCTCCCAGCGCCGGACCAGCTACTCGACGAACCGCCGTCGCCGCTACTAATAAGGACCCGGCGAAGCCCTCGGCGTCGCGGATGCCCCCTATCGCTCGGCTTCGGAGACTGCGCAGCTCGTGCATAACGCCGGCCCAGCGCGCGTCTGGTTCCGGGCGCTGGCCATGAAGGAGGGCTGGCGGGACACCGGGTCCGGCGTCTTCGACGGCGATCTGGACCGAGAGACTGCGGTCGGGCCCGGTCCGTTGCGCCGTCGCCACCACTCGGGTCGCTCCACCTCCGTAGTGGGCGGCGTTCTCGAGAAGGTTCATCACCACCCGCTCGAAGCGCCTCTTGTCGACCTCGATCCTGATCCCGGCCGCGGCTGTGACCGTGACCTCGGGCCGGACCGCCTGGTTGGCGGTCTCGGGGAGGTTCCGCACGGCCGCGTCGACCGCGTGGAGGACGAGCTCGCCCGCGTCGACCGACTCGATCCGGACTT
>JAJYVX010000296.1 GCA_021791795.1 Actinomycetes bacterium
GATCGTCTGCGCCGAGGCCCTCCCCGGATCGCTCAAGATGGCGGTGGCGACCCGCTGCTTGGACGGCACGAGCGTCGGCTTGAGGCCTCTCAGCACCGCCAGGATGTTCGACTCCTCCGCGCGCCCTGCCTGGCGGCCACGAGAGGTACCGCCCGGCATCTCAGCGGCCGCCGACACGAGCGCCCTGCCGTAGCACTTCGTCGACTTCCAACCTGTCGTCCAGAACAACCAGGTTTGCCGGCGCGCCAGGTCTGAGCTGGCCGAGATCCGAGCGGCGTGCCAGCCTCGCCGGTCGGGTGGTCACCGCCGCCAGCGCCTGGGGGAGCTGGATCCCCAGGCCGACCAGGCGGCGCAGCCCGAAGGCCAGGGTCGAGGCGCCGCCGGCGATGGTCCCGTCCGGCCGCCGGGCGACCCCGTCGCGGACCTCGATCTCCACCTCTCCCAAGAGCTGCCGGCCTTCTCCGTGACCGGCAAGGCTAGTGGCGTCCGTCACTAGCGAGCAGCGCCCGGGCGCCGCGGCGAACGCAAGCTGTAGGAGCTCGTCGGCGACGTGGCCGCCATCGGCGATCAGCTGGATGGCGATCCGCTCGTCGACGAGAGCCCGCCCGATGAGGCCGGGCTTGCGGGCCGACACCGGGGGCATCGCATTGAAAAGATGCGTCACTGCCGCCGCACCGGCGTCGAAGGCCCGGGCAGCCGCCCGAGCGTTCGCCTCGCTGTGACCGAGAGAAATGACGATACCTCGCTCGACCAGCATCGTCACGAGCTCGAGCGCGCCGGGGAGCTCAGGGGCGAGGGTCACCATCGACACCGGGCCTGACCGCACCAGACGCTCGGCAAGCTCAGGATCCGGCAGTCGGAGCCGGTCGACGGGGTGCGTGCCGGCCCGGGAGAGGAACGGGCCTTCGAGGTGGACGCCGACCACTGCCGCCCCGAGCGGGTCCGGCTTCGCCACCAGCTTGCCGATGCGCCCGACGGCCGAGCAGGTCGCCTCAGGCTCCCCGCTCACCAGGGTCGGCTGGTAGGCGAGGACGCCGTCCGCCGCGAGCGCTCTGCCCACTGCTCGCAGCTCTTCGACCGAGGCGTGCAACATGTCAATGCCGGCGTACCCGTTGACCTGCAGATCGACCAACCCGGGGATCGCGATGCGCGATCCCGAAGCCGGTAGCCCGACCGCGACGACATGCTCGCCGTCGATCGCAACATCGCCAGGTATCAGCTCGCCGTCGACGAACGCCGCACCGACTCCGAGGCGCTGCCAATTGCTCCTCGTCCGCCGGTCGCTGGGGTTGAGCAGGGCCAGCGCCTCCCGAAGCCGCCCGCCGGTCGTCTCGAGGGCCCCTCCAGCCGCGGCGGAATCCGCGCCGCTCGCTGCGATCAGGCTCGCAAGCTTGACGTTCCAGTCCGCCGCCTCGAGCGTGTCGGCGGCCGCCTGAGCGTCCACCTCGGCGATCGACTGCACGATCCGGATTGCCCGGTCCTTCAGCTTGGTGTTTGTCGCACGGACGTCGACCATCAAGTTGCCGTAGGTCTTGCCAAGCCGGACCATGACCGACGTCGAGATCGTATTCAAGGCGATCTTCTGGGCGGTCCCCGCGTTCATACGGCTGGAACCGGCGATCACCTCGCCGCCGACGACGAGATCGACCGCTACCTGGGAGACCTCGCTCAGTCGGCTGCCGGCGTTGCACGACACCCCGACCGTAGCGGCGCCGAGTGCGGCAGCGCTCTCGAGCGCGGCGAGCACGAAGGGCGTGCGCCCGCTCGCCGAAACGCCGAGCACGACATCGCCGGGGCCAACCCGCAGCTGGCGCATCGCCTCGACGCCGGCCTTGGCGTCGTCTTCGACGCCCTCGATGGCGTGCCGCAGTGCCGAGTCGCCGCCGGCGATCACGGCCTCGACGACGCCGTCGGGCACGTTGAAGGTCGGCCCGAGCTCCACCGCGTCGAGCATGGCGATGCGTCCTGCCGTGCCCGCGCCGACGTAGACGAGCCGGCCTCCCGCCGCCAACCGCTCGGCGATGATCCCGACCGTCTTGGTGATAGCTGGCGCAGCGGCCCGAACTGCGGCGATTGCCTGACGAGCATCGGCGGCGATCAGCTCTACGAGGTCCTGGGTCTCGAGCAGGTCGAGCCCGGCGAGCTCTGCACGCACCGACTCGGTGGGCAGACCACCAAGACTTGCCAGCTCCTCAACCTCGCTCATCTGAACGCCTCGGCGAGTAGCTGATGAATTCTAGACCGCACGCCCGCCTGCTCTTCGAGCCGCCGGACCGGGTGCACGGCGTTGGTCAAGAGCACGATTCCGACGCCCCGGCTCGGCGAGACGAGGAGAGAGGTCCCGGTGAAGCCCGTGTGCCAGATGGTGTCGGCCGGCCAGCTGCCCCACTGCGTCGGGAACAGTCGCCACCCGATGCCGCGTACGTCGTCGCCGGCGCCCGCCTGCCGGGTTCCCATCTCGGCGATCGATCGGGCGTCCAGCACGGGCGTCGCGCCGGGATCCAAGAGCCCGACCACGTAGCGCGAGAGGTCCTCGAGCGGGGCGAAGAGCCCTGCATGACCGGCAACCCCTCCGAGGGCGAAGGCATTGCCGTCGTGCACCTCGCCCCATACCAGCCCACGCCCGAGGCGCTGATCGCCGTCGAGCTCGGTCGCGGCAACCTCGCGGCGGTCGCCTGCCGGGTGAAAGCCCGTCCGATTCAGGCCAAGAGGTCCGGCGACCAGGGACGCGAACAGCTCGTCGAGCGGCGTGCCATGCAAGCGCTCAAGCGCCCAGCCCAGGAGCATGTACCCGAGGTCCGAGTAGCGCACTACAGCGGTCGGCGTGGCGCCGGCCGCCTCCTTGTACACCGCGGCCTCGATCTGCTCGCGCCCGTCGAGCGTAGCGAAGAACGGACGGTGGTCCACAAGGCCAGCCGTGTGCGTCAGCAGGTGCCGCAGCGTGGTAGCCG
>JAJYVX010000297.1 GCA_021791795.1 Actinomycetes bacterium
CGCTCACCTGCACCGCTTGCCCGCCGAGCCCTACACCGCAGCGCTCGGCGAGACCCGCACCGTGCGTGTCGACCAGACCATCCGATGGGGCCGGGTCCCCTACTCGCTCCCAGAAGAGTGGGTGGGCAAGGAAGTGTGGTGCCGGGTCGAAGGCGAGGAGCTCGTCGTCGTGGGACGGCGCCCCGAGGGCCTCACCGAGGTCGACCGCCATGAGCTCTCCACTCCCGGCCACCCCCGGATCAAAGACGAGCACTACCCGAAGCACCCGAAGGGGAACGGGCCGCCGGTGCGTGAGGTGCGCCCGAGGACCGACGACGAGCGCGCGTTCGTCGCACTCGGTGAGGGCGCAGAGCGCTGGCTGCGCGAGGCGTGCGCGACCGGGGTCGCCCGCATCCGGGCGAAGATGGCCGACGCCGTCTCTCTCGCCGCCCTGGTCGGTGCCGACGAGGTGGACCGAGCCCTTGGGACCGCGGCGCTCGCGGGGCGCTTTGCAGACGGCGACCTCTGCTCCATCGTCGAGCACCTCTCTCGCCACGAGGCGGCGGCCGAGCTCGTGCATGCCACAGAAGCCCACTCCGTCCAGCCGGGCACCGGCGCATGGGAGGGGTTCGGCCGATGACGACGCCCTCTCTCTCGCTGCGTCTCGACGAAGCACAGGAGCTCGGCGAGCTGCTCGAGTTCGTGCGCGACTGGCTGGGGTCAGCGTCGCCTGCAGCCTGCGCCTCGTTCGCCGCGTTCGTGGGCGCCCCCGGCTACGACCTCGCCGACCTGCGCGCCGACTGCGCCAAGTTCGCGTTCCTCCTCGGCGTCGCGTCGACGCCGTTCGTCTCCGAAGAGGAGGGATCGTGAACGGGCCCGAGCCTCCGCCGCTTCCAGACGAGCTCACCCGGCTCGCTGCGCGCATGCGGCTTCCCTACCTGCGCAAGGCCGCCCCTGAGGTCTTGGCCACCGCCAAGGCCCAGCGCTGGGACCCGGCCGAAGTCCTCCGGGTCCTGCTCGCTGAAGAGGTGACCGGGAGGGACCGTGCGACGCGCGAGCTGCGCCGCAAGGCGGCGGGGCTGCCGGCGGGGAAGACCTTCGACTCCTGGGATCCGGGGAAGTCGACGATCCCGCTTCCCACCCAACAGGCCCTCCGCACCCTCGAGTGGCTGGGGCGGGCCGAGAATCTCGCGATCTGCGGGCCGTCTGGCACGGGGAAGACCCATCTGGCAGAGGCCGTCGCGCACGCGGTGATCGACGCCGGCATGAAGGTCAGCTGGTTCACCTTGGAGACGCTCACCGAGACGCTCAATCGCGCCAAGGTCGACGCGTCGGTGACCAAGATGGTGGCGCGGATCTGTCGGGCAGATCTCATCTGCGTCGACGACATCGGCCTGTTGCCCGCCGGCGAGGAAGCGGCAGAAGCCTTCTACCGCGTGGTCGACGCCGCGTACGAGCGCAGGAGCGTGGCGGTCACCTCGAACCTCCACCCCTCTGGCTTTGACACCATCATGCCCAAGTCGATCGCAACGGCCGCGGTCGACCGCCTCCTGCACCACGCGCACCTCGTGTCGACCGAAGGACAATCGTCGGTCCGACTCGAAGAGGCGCTCGCAGGCCGAGGCATCGTCCCCCTCGGCGACAGAGAGGCACCATGACGATCCTCGCGGCTGTGCTCGTCGTGTTCGCCGGTCTTGTCACAGCCCCGCAGCCACCCGACGCTGCAACGGAAGCGGCACGCGTCGCCGCGGAGCCGACACCGCCGTCACGTGTCGGCCGAGCCCGTGGACCGCCAGCCGCCGCTTCAGTGCCGTGCGCCGGCGTGGAGCCGACGTCACTGTCCTATTCGCCCTCGACCCGCAGCGCCCGTCCCAATCCACCCTCAAGCTCAGCAGAACCGCGACGTCAGCTCCCGCCGGCCAGCTCGGCCGCCCGGGCCCGTTTGTGTCGCCCGCCAGTCTGAAGGGACCGCTTCTCCGCCAGCAGCATGGGACCGGCTCCCAGGCCATCAACGTCGATGCGGCGATGATGGCCCGTCGGGCGCGAGCGGTCAAACGCGCCGGCGCTTTGGGGGGCTGGGCGTAGTCGTCTGCCCGGGTGAGGGCTTCTGCCGGCGACGGTAGCTCTCGCCTTCGAGAACGAGCTCGTAGGCCGACGATTGCAGGCGGTCGATGGCCGACTGCGCGAGCAAGCTGTCGGCCATGAGGCCGAGCCACTCGATCGGCTCCCGATTGGATGTCACGACCGTGGCCGCGCGTTGGTGACGCTCGACGATGAGCTCGTAGACGTCGGCCGTGTCGATGCTGTCGAGCGCCTGCAGGCAGAAGTCGTCGATCAGCAGGAGGTCGACGCGGAGGAGCTTTCTCATCTCGGCGTCGTGACTGTTGTCGAGCCGTGAAGCCTTGAGCCTTTTCAGCATCTGGTCGGCGCGCTCGAAGTGGACGGTGAAGCGCCGGCGGACGGCGGCATGGCCGAGCGCGGTCGCTAGGAACGTCTTGCCGACGCCGACCGGCCCGAGGATCAAGGCATTGTGGGCCTGTTCGACGAACCGCAGCGAGACGAGCTCGTCGAAGATCTCCCGGTCGAAGCTGACGGCGGCTGTGTCGTCGTAGCGCTCGAAGCGCATCTCAGCATCGAGCCCGGCGGCTTTGGCTCTCAGCAGGGCCGAGGAGGTGTCACGCCGCGTTACCTCGTCTGACAAGACCAACTCCAAGAACTCGACGTGGGAGAGCTGGCGGGACTTGGCGAGAGCCAGGCGTTCCGGCAGGGTGTCGAGGGTACGGCCCAGCTTGACCTGGCGCAGCAGTGCCTTCAGCTCAGGGCTGATCGTCGGTGCCGGCGCAGTCATGCCGCACCGCCTTTGGCACGAGAACCCGTGTCCGTCATGGCCTTGGCGACCTCGAAGTGCTCGATGTCACGAGCGAAGCGGGCGGGCTTCTCGTTCTTTGCCGGCTCTTGTTGG
>JAJYVX010000298.1 GCA_021791795.1 Actinomycetes bacterium
CCTCGACGGGCGCCGTGGCGCGGGTGGTCTGCTTGCGCTGCACCTTGTGGACCTCGACGGTCGCGAAGCGCAGCTCGGCACCGACGCTGTTGGCGAGGATCACCTTCGCCTCGTGCTCGGCGCCGTCCTTGACGTAGGTCTCGAGCGACGCGTCGCCCTCGACGAGGGCCCGGTCGCCCTTACGCAGGGACTGGGCGATGTTCTCGGCCAGGCTCTTGAAGGCCGTCACCTCGTAGAACTCGACCGTCCGCTCGCCAGCCCAATCGCCGGCAACCTTCGGGCGCTCGACCGCGAGGCCGAACTTCGCATAGGGCGTCCCGCTCGCCCCGAACCGAAGCTCGGGGTCGCGGGTGACGTTCCCGACACGCGTGACGCGGCCCTTCGGCTCGCTCCTGCGCTCGCTTGCCGGCGCTGCCGGCGCTTCCTTTGTTGCGGTGGTGGCCATTGCGCACACCTTCCTTTCATTTGCGGGGACCGTCCCCGCAAGGGAACCGCCGGGGAGGGGAGTGACCCGGCGGCTCCGTTGCGATGACGGGCTAGACGCGTTCCACCAGGTCGGTCCCCTCTGGGGAGCGGTAATAGACGGAGCCGGAACCGTAGATGCCACGGTGCGTCTCGGCATCACGCTTGTACGTCAATCTCTGCGTGATACCCAAGTCCCGGATTCCCCGGAGAACTCGGCGCACGTCCTCCACGTCGGTCCATTCCTCGCTGTAGGCCACGATGACGTAGCTGTCCTCGGGACGCCGGGGTATCTCGCCACGCAGGTACTCGGTCGAAACCTTCGACTCGTCGCCGAGGGCGCCGGCCCGGGTCGCCTCGGCCACCTTCGCCCACACCTCCTCGACGTGCTCGCGGTCGACGAACACCAGCCACTTGCCCCGACGGTTGATCGCCGGGTCCTGCGCGTCCTCCGGCGACAGCAGGGGCGGTGCGACATAGCCCGCCACGTACGCTCGGACCCACGCCTCCTTGTGCTCTGTAGTAGGCGAATGTTGCAGTGCATTTGTCATCGTCACCATTCCTCCTCACCCTGGTCCACAAGCCCAGGTTCCTCCGGGTGCCCGTCCAGCACCCCGAACCGGCGCCCGCGGCTCGGGAACCCGAGTCGCGGCCACATGCCGTCGAGCCACGCACCGAGCCGCCAGCGCTCGGGGTGCTCGCCGGTGCGCTCGACGACCTCGAGCGCGAACAGGTCCTCGAGGTGCCGCCGGACCGTCGTCACCGGCAGCCGGGCGTGCCCGGCGACCGTCGAGGTCGTGGCGTCGGTGCCCCGGCCGGCGAGCACGCCGAGCACCGCCCGGCGCCCGCTCGGCAGCCCGTCGAGGACGATCCGCACGAGGAGGCGCCAGACCTCGGCCTCCGCGACACCGAGGACCAGCAGTCCGGCTCGAAGCTGGGCGAGCTGGAGCAACAGGCGCGGCACGCGCTCGGGTTCGGGGATGAGCACGATGTCGTCGGCGTGCCAGCGATCACGAACCACCGCCGACCGGCAACGGGTCCCGACGAGCGCGAGGTCGATCAGGCGATCCTGCTCGGGCGCCGTCATAGGTGGCAGCTCGTCCGGGATGGCAATGCTACCAAGGAACTTGCTGGTGATCTTGGCAAGCCGGGCGCGCAGCTCGCGCTGATGACCGGCGTTCTCCAGGGCGTACAGGCCGGCCCCGCGCTGCTCCTCGGCGCTCGCGTCGGGCATCCGGTAGCGGATGAACCGCTCGCCGAGCGCCCCCAGGTCGGCAAGCTCGACAGCGCCGGTGACCGCGCCGAGGAGCCCGAGCTTCCCTTGCCACACATAGGAACGGCCGCCCTCGGTCCCGAGGTGGCGTGCGAGATGGCCGTCGTAGACGCGCCGCAGCACCCCGAAGGTGCGCTCCCTGGTCGAGCTGTGCTCGCCGAACAGGGGCGACAGGTCGCCAAAGACTGCGATTCCCTGGTCGCCGACCTCGCGCAGCAGGCCACCCGAGCCGCTGCTCCCTGGTGCCCCGCTCAGCAGGCCGGCCTCGGTGAGCGTGTCGGCCTCGTGCACGTCCGGCAGGCTCGACAGCGCGGCAAGCACCTCGCTCTTGCCCGCGCTCGGCGGCCCGACGAGGAGCAGCCACACCGGGTCGCCGGGGAGTCGGTTCGCGATCACGGTCCCGAGCGCGATCTCGACAGGACCGGTGTCCGGCAGGAAGAGCCCTTCCTCAAATGCGCGGAGCACGTCGGCGAGGCGCGTCACCGCACGACCTCCGGCACGACGATCGTCCCGCCGCAGCCGCAATGCTCCGGGATGCGTCCGGCGAACACCGAGCGACAGCTCGCGCACGTCGGCATGTCGGCGAAGGCCGCCGGGTCGAAGTCGATCAGCGGCGGCAGCTCGTCCTCAACAGGCACCAAGTTGCCTGGTCGCCGGGCCGGCAGCGCGAGGTGCTCCTCGACGACCCGGCGCGCACGCACGGGGATGCCGGCGGCCTGGCGGGCAACGACGTGCTGGCAGGCGTCCGAGCACCAGCGGCGCTGGCGGGGCCGGAGCAGGCGCCCCCGACCCTCCTCCGCGTGGCGGCAGAGCGGCCCGGCCGCGCAGCGCCGTTCCTCGACGCCACCACTGAGCGCGAGCGCGATGCCGGCGAGTGTCTCCGGCGACGGCGCCACCGTGCCCGCGAGCACCTGTCGCACACTGCGGTCCGGGAGCCCCGAGCGGCGGGCGATCTCGGCGGCGCCAAGGTGTCGAGCCTGCGCGACAACCTCCTCTGCGGGAACGAGCGGGCCGAGGTCGGCCGGCCCTTCCTCGGCGACCGCGCCCGCGAGCAGGCCACCGCGCCCGACGAGGTGGGTGAGCGCGGCGGTCGAGCGCACCGGGACAAGGCGCCGGAGCCCGGGTCCGTGCCGGTCCACCGTGGCATCGTGCTCGGCGAGCCAGGCGCGGAAGGTGTTCCGGATCGCCGGCAC
>JAJYVX010000063.1 GCA_021791795.1 Actinomycetes bacterium
CAGCCGTCGTGGCGCTTGTCGAGAGGGACAGAGCTTTCTCTTTCGAGGTGCTCCTCGCCGAGATGGAGTCGCAGAGCTATGTGGAGCTCCTCGAGCGGGTGGCCGCTTTCGTGTCGTCGCCGCCGTTCAGGAAGAGCGCCGCCCGCTCGGCGATAGAGGTCATCGAACCGGCTGCGCTGAACGCCTTCAGCGCCCTCGCGGCCGCGGTGGGCGGGCTCGAACCTGTCCCGACGGATGCCGCTCTCCACGAGATCCGGATAAGGGCGAAACGTGCCCGCTACGCCGCCCAGATCGCCTCCACACAGGGCGGGGATGGCTACGACGTCCTCGCCAAGCGCCTCGCCAAGCTGCAGGACACACTCGGCCTCCTGAACGACGGCTCACGGGCGACGGCATGGCTCGCGAACCTGCGCTCGGCTCCGACAAAAGGTGCAGCCGCCGCGCACGTCGCCCTCATGAGGAGTTGTCCCGTGCCGTTCCTCTCCGGCGTCGATCTGCTGACGGCGCGCGAGCACCTAGGGATGGCTGCCCTCCGCTCCTGCTTCGCCGAGCTGTGGACGCGCGTGGCCGAGGCGGCCGAGGCGGTGGGCTCTCCCGGCTACGAGAAAGCCCGGTCGATGCGGGCGAGAACGTCGTCGTCGAGACGCTCGAGCACCTCGAGCGACGCCATGTTCTCCGTCACCTGAGACGGCCGCGAGGCACCGGTGATCACGGTGGAGACGAGCGGGTTGCGGGCGCACCAGGCGATGGCGAGTTGGGACGGCGTGCAGCCGAGGTCGTCCGCGATCTCCGTGAAAGCTCGCACCTTGGAGTTCGTGGCGGCATCGGTGAGGTACTCGGTCAACCACTCGTAGCCTGCCAGGGCACCGCGGCTCGTCTCGGGCACGCCGTCGAGGTACTTGCCCGTGAGGAGGCCGGACGCGAGCGGGCTCCACGTCGTGAGGCCGAGCCCATAGCGCTCGATCACGGGCAGGTATTCTTCCTCGACGCGGGTTCGCGCGAGGACGTTGTACTGCGGCTGCTCCATCACCGGCTTGCGGAGATGGTGGTGCTCGGCCACCTCGTAGGCCTCGAAGAGCGCCTCTGGCGGCCACTCGGAGGTGCCCCAGTAGAGGGCCTTGCCGGCCGACACGATGTCGTTCATCGCCCAGACGGTTTCCTCGACGGGTGTTGCCGGATCGGCCCGGTGGCAGAAGACGAGATCGACGAAGTCGAGACCGAAGCGTTCGAGGCTCCTGTCGATCGCCTGCATGAGGTACTTCCGGTTCAAGGTGTTGCTCATGTTCACCTCGTCACCGATCCCCCAGAAGAACTTCGTGGAGACGAGGAACGAGCTGCGCGGCCAGCCGAGCTCCGCGATGACTCGGCCCATGATCCGTTCAGACTCCCCGTCGGCGTACGCCTCGGCGTTGTCGAAGAAGTTGACGCCGGCGTCGCGAGCCGCCGTCATGCACTCGAGCGCCAGGTCGTCGTTCATCTGCGGTCCGAACGTGACCCAGGAGCCGAAGGACAGAACGCTCACCCGGAGCCCCGAGCTGCCGAGCCTGCGGTATTCCATCTCCACCCTTCCCGTCGTTTCCTCTCCCGAGGCGTATAGGACGCACTGTTGCGGACGCAGCTTCCGAGGCAGTCACCTGACTGCGCTGTGGACCGCCTCGAGCAGTTCGGCCATCTCGTCCTGCTCCTTGTCGTCGAGCACCGCGCCGAGCACGCGCGCCGAGGCGACGTTCGTCGCCGCCTCGGCGCGGCACCACGCTTCCTTCGCCAGCTCGACGTCCGGGTAGGGCTCCTCCCACCCGAAGATCGGGGCCATGAACGGTGTCCGGATGAGGATGGCGATCAAGGGGTCGAGGCCTTGAGCGAGAACGGCCGCTCCGTGGAGTGCACCGCGCAGCTCCCGCAGGCCGTTGATGTGGTGGAGCGCGAGTGAGACGCCGTCCTCCGGTTCGGGGAGTGAGCGCCATCCGGCGAACAACGGGGCTCCGGCGACGCTTGCGGCCGCGACCACCCTCCCCGCTAGCTCGGCAAGCCGTCTGAAGTCAGGGCCCTCGGAGAGGTGACTCTGCGACCAGGAGTGGAGGCAGGAAGCGAACTCGAGCGCAGCGCGCGAGGGAGGCATCACGTCGAGACCTCTCTCCCAGCGCTGGCGGATCATCGCGGGGTTGAAGAAGACGAACGCCGCGCTGACGACGCTGGCGTCGACGTCGCCGAGAACGCCGCCGCGCCCTGCGACGTAGAAGTCGATGCCATCGAAGCCGAGCTCGTTGCCGCGCTCGTACGTCCCAGCGTCGAGCATGAAATTGGCCGGCAGGTCCCCTATGGGTTTGGCCATCCGGCTCGCGAGTTCGAACGCGCTCATCTACTCCTCCAGCACCGCCCGAGTGACCGTATCGGGACCTGTACCATCGCCGAGCAGTGCCCGACCGCAAAGCAGTCCTCCTCGTAGACGAGACCGGCCGTATCACCGGAGCCGCCGGGAAGATCGAGGCGCACGAGTCGCCCGGGAGGCTGCATCTCGCGTTCTCGGTGTGCGTGTTTCGCCGCGGCGAGACGCTGCTGCAGAAGAGGGCGGACTCGAAGTACCACTTCCCCGGCGTCTGGGCGAACGCGTGCTGCAGCCATCCGGAGCCCGGCGAGGACCTCGTCGCTTCCGCGACGGCGCGGCTGCGCGACGAGCTCGGTGTCGACTGCGAGCTGCGCGACGTCGGGACGTTCGTCTACAGGGCGGTGGATGCGGCCTCGGGCAGGGTCGAGCACGAACTTGACCATGTGCTCGTGGGCGAGCTCCCCGACGGTGCCGAGCCCGTGCCGGCCCCGGACGAGGTCTCCGCCGTCGCCTGGAGAGATGCGGCCGAGGTGCTCGGTGATGCCTCTGCGGGAGCAGGGGTCGGACCAGCGGCCTACGCGCCCTGGCTGGCCGAGGTGCTGCGCCTGGCGCTCGCCGGGCGCGCCGGCGGCGGGTCCTAGCGTCGCCGGTTCGGCGCTACTTCGAGCGGCTTCAACAGGATGCTCATGAGGTCGGCGACGACCTTGCGCGAGCGCTCGACGGTGAGGCCCTGCTGAGTCCGCAGTATCTCCCACATCCTCCAGGTGGTCAGCGCGTCCAGCTCGTCGAGAAGCAGGCTGCGACGCGCTCCCGTCGCCCGCCCGAGCTCGGGCTGGAACGTCTCGGCGAGCTGGACCCTCGAGGCTGCGTGCGCCTCCTCCATCATCGAGGCAAGCGTCTTGTTGTCGGTGGCGAGACGCGTGGCCACGCGTCGGACGGGTGCCACCTCCTCGTACAGCCTCGACCTGAGCCGGCAGATCGTGGCTATCCGCCGGTCGAGCTCCGGGCTGTCGGGCCGCGGCCGGAGCGCAGCTGCGACGACCGGACGCTGCTGGGAAGCCGCGGCGAAGAAGAGCGAATCGAGGTCTGCGAAATGGCGAAACACCGTCCGCTCGGAGACCTTCGCCCGCTTGGCCACTTCCGCCGCGCCGGGAAGCGGCGTCCCGTTCCGCTCGCGGATGATCTGGAGGACGGCAGTGACGACGGCGTCCCGGTTCTTCGCCGCGCGCAACCGGCGACCGTCGAGAGAAGACTCCTGTAGAGAAGCATCGACGGTCCGGGGGCCACGCGCAGCAGCCATGGGGTTCACCTTTCGTACGCTCCGGAATGGCAGACCGCGCTTCGGCGCAGCTCCCCGATGGTACCCGTCACGAACCGCCGCCACAGCGGGGATTCGCCAGATTGATGCCAAAACTCAGCCGTTCCGCCCCGGATCGGCGCTCTGCGTCCGGACCCTGCGCCCTGGGCGCAGCGCTTCCCGGTACCGGGCTCCTCGGGTTGTGAGCGGCCGCGACCGCCGGTCGAACCCGGCGCCGGCGGAAACGAGCGTGGTCTCTAGGCGTGTTCTCGAGGGAACCCCGCCCTCGCCAGGGCGGCGAGCACCTCGTCGAAGGCTGCGGGGTCGGCGAGCGAGTCGCGCGAGACGGCGAGGTCCGGCTCGACGCCGAGCACCACCTTGCGCACGGGTACCTCCACCTTCTTGCCGTTCAGGGTTCGCGGGAGCGACCTGACGGGGATGACGCGGTCCGGCACGTGCCGGGGGGAGAGCTCCTCGCGCAAGGCTCTCTTGAGGCGCCCTGTCAGCTCTTCCTCGTCTCCTTCCTCGCCCGCAGGAACGACGAGCAGGAGGAGCTCGCCCTCCCGGCCGAGCTCGCTCGTATCGATCACGAGGCTGTCGCTCACGCCGTCGATCTTCTCCACGACCCTGTAGAACTCGGCCGTACCCATCCGCACGCCGCCACGGTTGAGCGTGGCGTCGGAGCGCCCGTAGACGACGAAACTGCCCCTTGCCGTCTCCTTCACCCAGTCGCCGTGGCGCCAGACGCCCGGGTACTCCGCGAAGTAGCTGTCGTGGAGCTTCGAGCCGTCCCTGTCTCCGAAGAGCGCGACGGGCATGGACACCATCGGTTCGGTCACGACGAGCTCGCCCACCTGACCGATCACCGGAGCGCCGTCGGGGCCAAACGCCTTCACCGCCACACCGAGCCCTGCGCACTGGAGCTCTCCCGCATGGACGGGGAGGAGGGGGCAGTTGGCGAGGAAGGCTGTGCAGACGTCCGTCCCGCCCGAGACCGAACCGACGAGCACGTCGTCCCCTAGCTCCTCGGTCGCCCAGGCGAAGCCTTCGGGCGGAAGCGGTGACCCGGTAGAGCCGACCGAGTGGACGCTCGAGAGGTCGAGCTCTCCGCGCGGTGACAGGCCGAGCCGCCGGCACGACTCGATGAAGGATGCCGATGTCCCGAAGAACGTGATGCCGAGCTCGGAGGCCAGCCTGAAGAGGGTGAGCGGGTCGGGATGGACCGGGCTTCCGTCGTAGCAGACGATCGTCGACCCGGTGAGGAGACCGCCGAGGAGGTAGTTCCACATCATCCAGCCCGTCGTCGTGAACCAGAAGAACCGGTCGCCCGCGCCGAGGTCGCAGTGCAGGCCGATCGCCTTCAGGTGTTCGAGCACGATCCCGCCATGACCGTGCACTATCGCCTTCGGGAGACCGGTGGTGCCGGAGGAGTAGAGGATCCAGAGCGGATGCTCGAAGTCGACCGCAGCCGGATCGAGCCTGGCGGGTCGGTCGAGCATCTCCGACCAGGCAAGTCTCGCCGGCCCGCCGGCCCTTCCCACCGCCGGCCGTGCGTCCCCCCGCGGCGACGCCGTTGCGCCTTGTTCGGAGGGCTGCGCCTCCCGCGGCCATGAGCCGGGCACGACGACGGTCGTCGCCAGTCGAGGCATGGCCTCCTCGAGGGTCTCGAGCTTGTGGGAGAGGTCGAATTGGCGTCCGCCGTAGGCGTAGCCGTCTGCTATCAGGAGCACCTTCGGCTCGATCTGCTGGAACCGGTCGACCATGCTCGGGGCGCCGAATTCCGGCGCGCAGCTCGACCAGATGGCGCCGAGGCTCACCGTGGCGAGAAAGCCGACGATGGCGGCGAGCCCATTGGGCAGCACCGCGGCGACCCGGTCGCCCTTGCTCACTCCGAGGGAGCCGAGACCTTCGGCCGCGCGAGCGACAGCATCGAGCAACTCTCCGAACGTCCACTCGGTCCGCCCACCGGCCTCGTCCACCGAGATCACCGCCGGCGCGTCGGGAGGGTGGGACCGAACCAGGTCGACGTAGTTGAGCTGAGCTCCGCCGAAGAAGTGGGCACCCTCGGCTCCGTTGGCGCGGACGAGGACCGGCCGCCACGAAGGCGGGGCCTTGCGCCACGGCACGCCGGCGTACTCGGCGAGCTCGCGCCAGAACGCTTCGATGTCCGTGACGGACCACTGCCACAACTCCCGGTACTCCGACGCGTCGAGCACTTTCCGTGTGCAGAGGTGGCGCATGTACGCCGCCATGCGGGATCGCTCCCGGCGCTGCCGCGAAGGCTCGAAGAGAAGGTCCCCCTCCATCACCGGGCCGGCGGACCGTCTCACGAGCGGCGGACCTCGAGCACTATCTTGCCTAGCTTCCCGCCCGAGGCGAAGCGCTCGTAGGCATCGTGGGCTTCGCCGAGCTCGAATGTCGCGGCTATCGGCACTCTCACCCGGCCGCTCTCGACGAGCGGGAGGACGTCGTGCATGACCCGGCGAGCCGCCTCGGCCTTCTCTTCGAGAGTGCGCGACCGCAACGTCGAGCCCCGGAGAACCGCTCTCTTGCCCATGATCGCCCGCAGGTCGACCTCCGTCCTGGAGCCGGCTCCGACGCCTATCACGACGATCCGGCCGTGGAGCGCGAGCGAGCGAAGGGCGGCGGGTATGCCCGGCGCGCCTACGAGCTCGATGACGACGTCGTACGGCCCGTGCTCGTCCACCTCCGACGGGTCGATCACGACCGTCGCACCGAAGCCCGCGACCTCGGGCCGGAGCTCCGGTCGCCTGACGCTCGCCACCACCTCGGCGCCGACCGCGCGCCCTAGCTGCACCGCGGCGAGCCCGACGCCGCCCGCGGCGCCAGTGACGAGCAGGCGCTCTCCCCCGACGAGGCCGCACTGGGTGAAGAGGGCGTCGTGCGCGGTGGTGAAGACCTCGGCGAACCCTCCCGCCTCCGCCCACGACATCGACGCCCCCACCGGAACGACCGTCGCGTCCGGTACCGCGGCCAGCTCCGCCTGGCCACCGCCGGCCACTATCGACATGACCCTGTCGCCCGGCGCGAAGCGCTCGGTCGCGCCGCCGGTGGCGACGACGGTGCCGGCGAGCTCCAGTCCGGGGATGTCCTCCGGAACTCCCGGCGGAGGCGGGTAGTGGCCGCTCCGCTGCAGGAGGTCCGCACCGTTCATGCCGGCAGCGGCCACCTCGACGAGAAGCTCGCCTTCACCCGGCTCGGGCGCGGGTCTCTCTTCGACCGCCACATCGCCATCTGCTACTACGACAGCTCGCATTCGGCCAATGTAGGCGCTGGTCGTGACCTGCACCGCCCGCCGGCACGTGGGCGGCACCCCGCTGCGTGCGTACCTACGGCTGGCCCGCTCCGTAGGCGCCGGGAGGGATCGGCGTGAACATCACGTTCGTGCCCGTCTGCTCGGCCTGGATGACCGTGTCGGAGCCGTACGGACCGGACCCCACGTACATCACGACGTGGTACAGGTAGCTCGAGGTGCCGTAGAAGATGAGGTCTCCCGGCTGCAGGTTCGACATCGAGACGTGAGGGATCTCGTAGTACTGCTCCGTTGCACCGTGCGCGAGCTGCACCCCGGCTTGTGCCCAGGACCACATCGTGAGGCCGGAGCAGTCGAAGCCGACACCGGGCGTCGCCCCTCCCCAGACGTAGGGAACACCCAACTGGCTCTCGGCGGCCCTCACCGCGACCGCACCCGAACCGCCGCCCGGTGGTGGCGGTGGCGGCGGAGGAGGTGGCGGCGGAGGCGGGTTCTGCGATCCGGCCTGCTGCGCGGCCTGCTTCGCCTTGGCGGCCGCAGCGGCAGCCTGGGCCTTCTCGGCGGCGGCTACGGCCGTGGCCAGCTGCCCCTTCACCTGGGCGAGCGTGGACTCGAGCGACGCCGTCAGCTGTGCCGCCGTCTTGCGCGAAGCGCTGATCTGAGCCTCGGTCCTCGAGGCGGCCTTCTCGGCCGTCGTCAGGGCGACCTGGCGCACGTAGAGCGCATGAGCGGTGAGACGCACGGCTGCGACGGCGTTGTCGATGTTGCCCGACGCGGCCTGCAGGTATGCCTGCTGCTCAGGCTCCTGGGCGGAGTTGCCGCTCATGAGGAGCGCGAACGTGTTGCCGGCGCCGCCGCTCACGTAGTCGTCGATCGCGACCTTTCGCAGCTGCGCCTGGTCTTGGCCGAGCTTGGCCTTCGTGGCGGTGACGGCGGCGGTGTCGAGCGAGATCGCGTGCTTCACCTCGCTCACACGGATGACGGCGTTGTTGTACTCCTCGTCGAGGATGCTGAGGCGGGTGTACGCGCTGTTGAGCCGCACGGCTATCGCCGCTGCCTCCTGCTTGAGCGAGGCCACCGTCGCGGCATGCGCCGTCGTCTGCGTCAGCGCCGGTGCGAGTGCTCCTCCGAGAAGTGCCGCGCCGGCGAGCACCGCAGACTTGACCCGGTGTCTCAGGAGTGGGCGATGGCCCGGGAGACCGAAGGCTCGCCCGGTACGTGCGGCCACGACAGATCCCCCGTCAGGTCTCACAGTGAACGGCACCGTAGCCAGAGGCGCCCAGACCTGCAAGGAAAGCCGCTCGCGCCGATGCAACATTCACGGTTCCGTAACGTGCGTCACAGAGTCGAAGCAACATGCTCCTCCGGCAGCGTTACCTTGATCGCATGACGCATGACGAGAGCGTGCAAGAGGGCGCGGGCGACGATTTCCGGATCGAGCACGATTCGATGGGCGAGATCCGGGTCCCGTCGCGCGCCATGTGGGGCGCCCAGACACAGCGTGCCGTCGAGAACTTCCCGATCTCCGGGCGTCCTGTCGAGGCGTCGCTCCTGAGCGCCCTGGCGATGATCAAGGAGGCTGCCGCCGAGGCGAACGCCGGGCTCGGCACGATCGGCGAGGACGTCGCCGCGGCTCTCGCGACAGCCGCCGCGGAGGTCGTGGCGGGCGGCCATCTCGACCAGTTCCCGATCGACGTCTACCAGACGGGTTCGGGCACGTCGACCAACATGAACATGAACGAGGTGCTGGCCCACATCACGTCCGAGCGCCTCGGGCGTGAGATCCGGCCGAACGACGAGCCGAACGCGTCGCAGTCCTCGAACGACGTCTTCCCCTCGGCGATCCACCTCGCCGCCGCGAGGGAGATCCTCGGCGACCTGATACCTGCGCTCGGCAAGCTGGCGGCGGCCTTTCGCAAGAAGCAGGGTGAGCTCGGCTCGGTCGTGAAGTCCGGCCGGACGCACCTGATGGATGCCACACCGGTGACCCTCGGTCAGGAGTTCGGCGGCTACGCCGCCCAGGTGGAGCACGGGATCGAGCGTCTCAACGCCGCGCTCGGCCGCATCTGCGAGCTCCCCCTCGGGGGCACAGCGGTGGGCACGGGTCTCAACGCGCCCCCCGGGTTCGCCGCGCGGACGATCGCTCTTCTCGCCGAGCGCACGAAGCTCCCGCTCAGCGAGGCGAGGGACCACTTCGAGGCGCACGGCGCCCGCGACGCGCTGGTGGAGGCGTCGGGTGTGCTGCGTACCGTTGCCGTTTCGCTCTTCAAGATCGCGAACGACATCCGGCTCATGTCATCGGGCCCACGGTGCGGGCTCTCGGAGATCCACCTACCCGACCTCCAGCCCGGCTCGTCGATCATGCCGGGGAAGGTGAACCCTGTCGTCGCCGAGGCGGTCTGCCAGGTCGTGGCCCAGGTCGTCGGCAACGACGCGGCCGTGGCGTTCGGCGGGGCGGCGGGGAATTTCGAGCTGAACGTCATGCTCCCGGTGATCGCCCGCAACCTTCTCGAGTCGGTGAGGCTCCTTGCCGCCGTCAGCCGTGTGTTCGCCGACAAGTGCGTCTCCGGCATAACCGCGGACGTGGACCGCTGCAGGACCTATGCGCTCTCCTCCCCGTCGATAGTGACGGCCCTCAACCCCTACATCGGCTACGAGGAATCGGCGAAGGTCGTGAAGCAGGCCATGGCGGAGGGAAAGGACCTGCGCACCGTCGTGCTCGAGCGCGGGCTGCTCTCGGAGGAGGAAGTCGACAAGGCTCTCGACGTGCTCGCCATGACGAAGGGAGGAGTCGTCGGCTGACGATGCATCCGATCGAGCGCCTCCGCTTCATCGCCCAAGCCGAGGACGAGCCCGTGGCGGCGGTCGCGGCGGAGGCTGCCTTCAGCCTGGCCGAGCTCGCCGGTTCGGAACCGGCCGCGGCGCTCATGGCAGCGAGGCGGCTCGTCGAGCACCACCCCACAGCGGGGCCGCTCTACTGGGCCTGCGCCTGCGTGCTCGGCGCCGAGGACCCGTATTCCGAGGCGAGCGCCGTCGAAGCCGCCCTCTCGTCGGACAGGACCGCACGCCACCTGTCGTCGCTCCTACGGGAGAGGTTCGGAGAGGGGTCGGTGCTCGTGGCATCGCCTCCCCTCGAGGTGCTCGGAGAGGCACTCGACCTCGATTCCGGCGGGCACGTCGTGAGGGTCGTCTCCGAGCAGGAGAGCCTGCGGCACGAGGTGAGGTCGCTCGGGCGAGTCGCCGACGAGGTTGTCGGCTACACCCCTCAGGAGGCCGCGGAGGCGCTTGCGGGCGCCTCGGTGCTGCTGGTGGAGGCGCTCGTCGCCGGATCCGCGGTGGTCGTGCTCAGTCGACCTGCGGCTGCGCTCGTGGACGGGGCCGCAGCGGCCGGCGTGCCGGCCGTCCTGCTCGTGGCGCAGGGTCGTGTTCTCTCCGCTCAGCTCGCGGGTCCCGCGGCGGAGGCGGCTGTGGAATCGGGGCTGGCCGAGGTGATGTCTCCCGACCGATTCGCCCTAGCGGTGGGTCACGGTGGAATCGGTGGCGCCATCGCCGCCGTGGCCTCGTTCACCTGCCCGCCGGGCGACTGGCTCACAGTCGGCCGGCGCTGAGCCCGGTCGGGGCGCGCCCGGCGGCGCCTTGTCCTCGCCGGCGTGGAGACGCCGGCGGAGCGTCCGGAAACCGCCGACAGAGACGGCACAGCACACGACGAGCAGCTCGAGCAGCTCGCGGCCGAGGCGGGCGCCGAGCAGCGCGCCCGCGATGGCCGGGGTGACCACGCTCGCCAGCGAGTACATCGTGGAGCTGAGGGCGTTGTAGCGCCCGCGCAGCTCCTCCGGGGCGAGGTCGTTGACGAGAGGCGCGGCCACAGGTGAGAGCAGCACCTCGCCCGTCGCGAAGACGGCGAACATGACGACGACGAGCGTGTCGCCGACGACCGAGCGCGGGAACGCGCCCGCCAGCTCGAGAAGGCACCAGGAGATCGCCCAGATCGTGGCGACGAGCGAGAGTGCCGTCGTACGCCGCATCCTCCGGGCGAGCCGCAGGCCGAGCGGCTGGAGCAGGACGATGGTCGCCGTGTTGGCGGCGAAGGCCCAGGCGATCGTGCGGGGGGTGGCGCCGACGACGGTCGTGGCGAAGCCCACGAGCCCGGTCGAGACGGCCCCGTAACCGGCCATGGCGAGAACAAGCATGACGACGAGGAAGCGACGGAAGCGGGCGTCGGCGAGGACCTGCCTGTAGCCGCCAGGATGTCCGGGGGATGTTCCCGCCTGAGGGAGGTATCCGGCCTGCCGGTCGCCCGCGTCCTCCGTCCGTCCTCCTACCGGACCGACAGCCGCCGTGCCGGCCGCTACGCGCTTTCGAGCGAAGACCGACCCGGGAAGCGCCGCGAGCACCGCCGCGAGCAGCAGTGTCGTGAGCCCGTCCACCAGGTAGACGAGCTCGAAGCCCGCCGGGTGCGAGGCGGCAACCGCCATGCCGGTGACTACGGCACCTGCTCCGAGCCCGAAGTTGAGCAGCTGGAACGTGAGGGCGAACACCCTCGGACGCATGGGGTCGGAGACTGCCGTCGCCAAGAGGGCGTTCCAGGCCGGCCAGGCCGCGGCCTGACCGATCCCGTAGAGCAGCATCGGCACGATCGCCGAGACCGGCCCGCGCGCCATCACGAGGGCGACCGTGCCGACACCCTGCTCGGCGAGGGCGGCGATGGCGATCGCCTTCGGGCCGAAGCGGTCCACGAGCGTGCCTGTGAGCGGGCCGACAGGTAGCGCGAAAACCATCGCCCCTCCTATCAGCAAGCCCGATGCGCCGAGGGAGATGTGGCGCACCTCGTGCAGGTAGATGAGCAGCAACGGCATCGTGAGGCCCGCGCCGATGTCAGACACGAAGGACGCGCCGAGAAGGAGCCGTACGGGCGCGGGCAGGCGCTCGGCCTCTCCTTTTCGGGGGCGCTCCAGCAGTGTCACCCATCGATTCTCGCAGCAGGGTGTGTCGGCGGATTCCGCCGAGGGTGTGTCGGCCGGCGAGGAGCAGCGGTAGCTTGCCCCCCATGGGTGAGATGATCGAGTTCCCGAGCAACGGATCGACGGGCGAGGGCTACCTCGCAACTCCGACGGGCGGTGGTCCTGGCGTCGTCGTGATCCAGGAGTGGTGGGGTCTCGTCGACCATATAAAGGACGTGTGCGAGCGGTTCGCCGCTGAGGGATTCGTGGCGTTGGCGCCCGACCTCTACCACGGAAAGAAGGTCTCCGAGCCTGACGAGGCAGGCAAGGCCATGATGGCGATGCGGCTCGACGAGGCGGCGAAGGACATGAGCGGTGCGGTTGACGCCGTGAGAGAGCGGTCGAGCGGCTCGGGCGTGGGTGCCGTCGGGTTCTGCATGGGCGGCGGCCTCGCCCTCGTCCTCGCCGGCCAGCGTGCCGACGCCGTGAAGGCCGTGGTGCCGTTCTACGGAGCGCTCGCCTGGGAGGGCGTGGAGCCCGCCTACGGCGCGATAAAGGGCGCCGTGCTCGGGCACTACGCCGAGAACGACGCGTGGGCCAACCCCGACGTCGCTCGCCAGCTCGAGCGGACGCTCACGGACTCGGGCAACGAGGACGTGACGATCCATATCTACCCGGGCACGGACCATGCGTTCTTCAACGACACCCGTCCCGAGGTCTACGCGCCCGAGGCTTCGCAGCTCGCTTGGGCGCGGACGATCGAGTTTCTCCGCTCGAGACTGGGCTGAGCGGTGTCGTCCCGGACAAGGACGATGCCGAGGCGCTCATGCCTCTCGGTCCCCGGCTCGAGCGACCGCTTCCTCGAGAAGGCGCCGTCCGTGCCGGCGGACATGACGTTCCTCGACCTCGAGGACTCCGTGGCGCCGCTCGAGAAGGTCGAGGCACGTGCCAAGGTCGTGCGAGCCGTTCGCGACCTCCCCTGGGACGACAGGGTCCTCTGCGTGCGCATCAACGCATGGGACACGCCGTTCACCTACGGCGACGTCATCGACGTCGTCTCGAGGGCAGGCGAGCGTCTCGACGAGGTCATGCTCCCGAAGGTCCAGACGGCCGCCGAGGTGGTGGCGCTCGACCTCCTCCTCTCCCAGGTCGAGCAGAACGCCGGGCTTCCGCCATCCCACATCGGCATCGAGGCTCAGATCGAGACGACGCGCGGTCTCATCAACGTGGAGGAGATCTGTGCGGCCTCGCCGCGCCTCGAAGCCGTCATCTTCGGCCCGGCCGACTTCGCCGCTTCGATGGAGATGCCCGTGCTCACCGGTGGTGTACAGATCCCCGAGTACCCCGGCGACCACTTCCACTACGTCTTCTCGAAGATCCTCATGGCAGGGCGGGCGAACGGCCTGCAGGTGATCGACGGGCCGTTCTTGAAGATCCGCGAGCTCGACGCGTTCCGGGACTTCTGCCAGCGGACGAAGGTCCTCGGCTACGACGGGAAGTGGGCTCTCCATCCCGACCAGGTCACGGTCCTCAACGAGCTCTTCTCGCCGACGCAGGAGCAATTCGCCCGTGCCTGGGCGATCCTCGACGCGTACAAGCAGGCGACCGAGGGCGAGCGCAAGGGTGCCGTCATGTTCGGTGACGAGATGATCGACGAGGCCAGCCGGAAGATGGCGCTCAAGTTCGTCTCGCGCGGCGAGCGAGCCGGATTGAAGAGGTCGGAGCCCTAGGCGGCCGGGGCCCGCCCTCCGGGCGTTCCGCCCCGGCCCCGCCCGCCGTCAGCCTGTGCGGAGGCTCTGCGCCTGTTCGGCCAGGCGGCGGGCGATCACCTTGAGGCAGAGCGTCTCGTCGGCGCCTTCGAAGATCGAGAGCACCCTCGCGTCGACGAACAGACGGCTCACGGGGAACTCCTCCGCGTAGCCCATGCCGCCGTGTATCTGCATCGCCTCGCGACTCACCCACTCGGCCGCCCGGCAGACGTACGCCTTCACCATCGAAGCCTCCATCGACCCTTCGCCGGCGGCCATGAGCGCCGCGACCTTGTAGGCCATCTGCCTGCTCGCCTGGGTCATGGCCGCCATCCGGCCGAGCTTCGCCCGGGTGAGCTCGTATTCGATGATCGGCCGGCCGAAGACCGCACGCCCGCGGGCGTAGTCGAGCGCTGCGTCATACGCGGCCTGCATGACCCCGATGGCACGGGCGGCCGTCTGGAGGCGCCCGTTCTCGAAGCCCTGCATCTGCAGGTAGAAGCCGCGGCCCTTTCCCTCCTCGCCACCGATGAGGTTCTCCTCGGGCACGAACCAGTTCTCGAAGGCCAGTTCGTAGGAGTGCATGCCGCGGTAACCGAGAGTGTCGATGGGGCGGCCCTCGAGGCGGCCCGCAGCGGCGTCTTCCGGCCGTCCGGACTCGCCCGGAGGTTGCTCGAGCACGAAGCCCTCCGAGGCGGTCCTCGGCTTCTCAACCACGAAGAGCGAAAGCCCACGGTGGCCTTTCGAGCGGTCGGGGTCCGTCCGGGCGAGCAGCATCAGCACCTCCGACCTCGCCGCAAAGGTGCACCAGGTCTTCACGCCGTTCACGAGGTACCCGTTGTGCACTCTCGAGGCAGTGACCGCGAGGTTGGCGACGTCCGAGCCGAAGTCCGGCTCGGTGACCGCCACGGCCACCATCACCTCGCCGCTCGCGATACGAGGCAGCAGCCGTTCGCGCTGGGCCGCGGTCCCGCCTTTCACTATGGCCCGGCTCAGGATCTCCGGACGGGTGATGAGCGCCCCGCCTGCGCCGAGGGAGGCGCGCGAGAGCTCCTCGGTGGCGACGACCATGCCCAGGTAGTCGTGCTCGCCGCCGGAAGCGGCACCGCCGTACTCCTCCGGCACCGACAGCCCGAACCCGCCCATGTCAGCGAGGCCGGAGATGATCGCCTCCGGCACGTCTGCGTTCTCCCGATGGATCCCCTCGGCCCGCGGAGCGATCTGCTCGGCTGCGAAGCGCCTGAAGCTGTCGCGCACGAGCTCGAAGTCCTCCACGAGATGATCCGGACCGGGGGTCTCGGCGAGCGCCGCGAGCGCCGCGGCCGAGCGCTCGCGTGCAAGGAAGGCGCCGAGCTCGCCATGCCAGCCGCTCCGCAGGCCCCAGGTCTCCTCTCGCCCGACGGTGCGCAACACGATGTCCGAGACGACGTCTGCCGCGAAGACCGCAGCGAGTGCCGTCTCGGTGCCGCCGTGCCGGCCGTAGGAGATCGCCGCCCGGGCCGTCTCGACACCGGCCGTCGCATGCGCGACGTCGTACGCGAACACCTGGCAGTCGTCGAGTCGCTTCCCGCCGTCGCTCAGGGCCGCCAGAGCGGCGGCGGCCTGGCCGGCGACTCTTGCAGCGAGGTCGACCGCCCGCTCGGCCTCCGCCAGCCGGCCGCCCTGCGCCCCGTCTTCTTCCTGCATAGGCGGGCAGGCTAACGGCGGTTCCCGGCGAGAGCCGGCGCCGCCCCCGCAGGTATCTGCGTAAGCCTCACGGCGGGACCATTAGGGTTCGCCTTGCAGGCTCCGAGTGCTTCGACCTAGGAGAAGGCAGTGCGAGTGACCATGATGCTCTGCGACGCCGCGCAAGTGGCCGACGGCAAGCTGTACATCCTCGGCGGAGGCTGGAGCCTCGTCGGCCCTGATCCGATGCCGTCCGCAGTGGCCCTCAAGATCGACGTCGACTGGACCGAGACCGGCCATCCCCACCACTGGGAGCTCTACCTCGTCGACGAGGACGGCCAGCCCATACTCGTCGACACCCAGGAGGGCACGCCCCAGCCCCTCGAGGTGCGTGGCGACTTCCACGTCGACCGGCCCGAGATGGTGCCCGAAGGGAGCCCGGTGGACGTGGCACTAGCCGTGAACTTCGGTCCCCTGCCCCTTCCCACCTCGAGCCGGTTCACCTGGCGGCTGTCGATTGACGGCGAGAGCCAGGAGGACTGGAGCCTCGCCTTCTCGACCCGTGCGGCTGTGGAGAGCGGCGAGGCGGGGGCCTGAGGCATGGCCGTGCACGAGCGGCCGTTCGGGCGGGCCCTCGAGGACTTCGCGGTCGGGGACGTCTACAGGCACTGGCCGGGCAAGACGGTCACCGAGTACGACGACCACCTGTTCTGCATGATCACCATGAACCACCACCCGCTCCACACCGATGCGTGGTACGCCGAGAACGACACCCCGCAGGGCCGGAACGTCGTCGTCGGCAACCTCGTCTACTCGCTCGTCCTCGGCATGAGCGTGCCCGACGTGTCCGGTTCGTGCATCGCGAACCTCGAGGTCGAGTCGTTGCAGCACAAGAGCCCGACCTACCACGGGGACACGATCTACGCCGAGACGAGGGTGCTCGACGTGAAGGAGTCGCGCTCCAAGCCGGACCGTGGCGTGGTGACAGTCGAGACGAAGGGCTTCAACCAGCGCGGCGAGGAGGTGTGCTACTTCCGCCGCAAGCTGCTCGCCTGGAAGAAGGACTCGCTCCCCGCCCGTCGCCGCCCCTACGAGACCGACTTCTGACGCCGTGGTGCGGATCGAGCCGTCGACCGTCATAAGAGAAGTGGTGTTCGCCACCCTCGATGCCCACGGCGACCCGAGGGGGAGGTTCGTCGAGACGTACCGCCGGAGCTGGTTCCCCTCGGGCCGTGAGATGGTCCAGCAGAACAGGTCCGAGAAACAGGCCGGAGCCCTCCTCGGCCTCCACTACCACCTGCACCAGGCCGACTACTGGTACCCGACCGCCGGCCGGGTGCGGATCGTCCTGCACGACCTCCGGCTCGGCTCCCCGACCGACGGCGCCACACAGGTCGTCGACTTGGGCGAAGCGGGAGCGCCTGAGGTGGGGGTCTACATCCCGCCGGGCGTCGCGCACGGTTTCGCCGCTCTGAGCGACCTCACGCTCACCTATCTCGTGGACGGCTACTACAACCCCGACGACGAGTTG
>JAJYVX010000299.1 GCA_021791795.1 Actinomycetes bacterium
GCCGTACCATCGTCTCGAGGGACCGCTGGCCGCCAGGGACGCCGGCGCTCTCACCCCGCGCCGAGAAGGCCCGAGACATGGAGGACGCACAGTGAGCGAGCAGGGTGGTGGTCGGCTCTCGGCGGCGGAGATCGTGGAGCTCTCGAAGCGCTACACGCTCTTCGACTGGGTCGCCCAGTCGAAGGCCTCCCCGCTGCCGGTCGTGTCGGCGAGCGGCGTGTACTTCACCGGGGCCGACGGCAAGCGCTACTTGGACTTCAACTCCCAGCTCATGAGCGTGAACGCGGGGCACGGCGACGAGCGCATCGCCGCGGCCGTCGCCGAGCAGGTGCGCGAGCTCGCCTACGTGAGCTCTGCGGCGATGACGACCGAGGTCCGCGCCCTGCTGGGCCGCAAGCTCGCCGAGCTGTACCCGGGGGACATCGAGAAGTCGTTCTTCACGCTCGGCGGCGCGGAGGCCAACGAGAACGCCATCCGCATCGCGAGGGCCGTGACCGGGCGAAGCAAGATCCTCGCCCGCTACCGCTCGTACCACGGCGCGACGGCCGGAGCGATCACGCTCACCGGCGACCCGAGGCGCTGGGCGAACGAGCCGGGGATCCCCGGCGTCGTGCACGTCCTCGACTTCTACCACGGCACCACCCGCCCTTCCGACAGCGCCGCCGACGCGCTCGGCGTGCTCGCAGAGACGATCGAGCTCGAGGGTCCTGGGACGATCGCGGCGTTCATCCTCGAGCCGGTGACCGGCACGAACGGGATCCTGATCCCGCCCGAGGGCTACCTGGAGGGCGTGCGCGAGCTGTGCGACCGCTACGGGATCCTGCTCATCGCCGACGAGGTCATGAGCGGTTTCGGGCGGACCGGGGCATGGTTCGCCGTCGACCACTTCGGTGTCGTCCCCGACCTGATCACCTGTGCGAAGGGGCTCACCTCGAGCTACGTGCCGCTCGGCGCCGTGGGGCTGGGCCCGCACGTCGCCCAGTACTTCGAAGACCACGTGTTCACCGGTGGCCTCACGTACAACTCCCACCCGGTCGCGCTGGCCGCGGCGCTCGCGACGATCCGGGTCTACGAGGAGGACGGCCTGATCGAGAACGCCCAGAAGATGGGCGAGGTGATGCGCGGGCACCACGAGGAGCTCATGGCACGCCACCCCTCGGTCGGCGCCTGCCGCAACATCGGGCTGTTCGGCTGCCTCGAGCTCGTGCGCAACCGCACGACCGGCGAGCCGATGGCGCCGTTCAACTCGTCGAGCCCCGAGATGGGCGAGCTCCTTCGGTTCATGCTCGACCGGGGGGTGTTCGTGAGCCTCCACTGGAACCAGGTCATGACCAACCCGCCGTTGTGCATCACCGAGGACCAGCTCGCAGAGGGGTTCGCCGCGCTCGACGAGGCGCTCTCCATCACCGACCGGGTGGTCGTCGACTAGCGACCGGGCGGTCGCCGGTCGCCCGCCGAGGGGACCGGATCTCGAGGACTTGCAAGGACCAGGAGGTCACCGTGGAACGAATCAGCCATTACATCGCCGGCAAGGTGGTGCCCGGGGAGTCCGGACGCCATGGTGAGGTCTTCGACCCCGCGACCGGAGCGCAGACCCACGAAGTGGACTTCGCGAGCAGAGAGGAGGTCGACCGCGCGGTCGAGGCCGCCCGGGCGGCCGCCCGCACGTGGGCGGCGACGTCGCTGGCGAAGCGGGCCGAGGTGCTGTTCCGCTTCCGCCAGGCGCTCGACGCACGCCGTGCCGACGTGGCCCGTGCGATCACCCTCCAGCACGGAAAGGTCCTCTCCGACGCGATGGGCGAGGTCGCCCGCGGCCTCGAGAACGTGGACTTCGCGTGCGGCATCCCGAACCTGCTCGCGGGGCGTTACGCCGAGCACGCGTCGACCGGCGTCGACGTCTACTCGGTCCGCCAGCCGCTCGGGGTCGCAGCCGGCATCACCCCGTTCAACTTCCCGGCGATGGTCCCGCTGTGGATGTGCGCGAGCGCGATCGCCTGCGGGAACGCCTTCATCCTGAAGCCGTCGGAGAAGGACCCGCTCGCGTCGGTCGTCCTCGCCGAGCTCTTCGCCGAGGCAGGGCTCCCCGACGGTGTGTTCAACGTGGTCCAGGGGGACAGGGTCGCAGTCGACGCGCTCCTGGCTCACCCCGACGTGAGAGCCGTGTCCTTTGTCGGGTCGACGCCGATCGCCCGGCACATCTACGAGCAAGCCGCGAGGTACGGCAAGCGTGTCCAGGCGCTCGGGGGCGCAAAGAACCACATGGTGGTCCTCCCGGACGCCGACGTCGAGATGGCGGCCGACGCCGCGGTCTCCGCCGCCTACGGCTCCGCCGGCGAGCGGTGCATGGCCATCTCGGTGGTGGTGCCCGTCGGGCGGGCCGCCGGGCCGCTCGTCGAGGCGATCGCCGAGCGGCTGCCGAAGCTGCGGATCGGCCCGGGGCTCGACGCCGAGTCGGAGATGGGACCGCTCGTGACCAAGGAGCACCGGGACAAGGTCGCCTCCTACATGGACTCGGCGAGGACGCAGGGGGCCAAGGTCGTCGTCGACGGGAGGGACCACCCCCGCTACGGCGAGGAGGGGTTCTTCCTCGGCGCGTCCCTGATCGACGAGGTGACCCCGGAGATGGACTGCTACCGCGACGAGATCTTCGGGCCGGTGCTCTCCGTCGTGCGCGCCGGCAGCTTCGAGGACGCGATGTCGCTCGTGAACTCGAGCCCGTGGGGCAACGGCGCTGCGATCTTCACGCGTGACGGCGGCGCCGCCCGCCGGTTCCAAGAGGAGGTCGAGGCGGGGATGGTCGGTGTCAACCTGCCCATCCCGGTCCCGGTCGGCTACTTCTCGTTCGGGGGCTGGAAGGCGTCGCTCTTCGGCGACACCCACGTCTACGGCCCCGAGAGCATCAACTTCTACA
>JAJYVX010000300.1 GCA_021791795.1 Actinomycetes bacterium
AAGCGGCCGGGCACGTCTCCCTTCCTGCGCGGAGCGTGCAGGAACTCGCCGAGGGTCTCGACGTGCCAGGGTTGGTCCCCGGCCGGCGTCGTGACGCGCTGTGAGCGCGCCCAGCTCCGCAGCTCGGCGATTCCCGGGTGCCCGTCGGGGACCACGATGCCCGCGCCGACGAGGCTGCCTGCGTCGAGGTGCAGCCACGCGGCGAGGCCGAAGCGCTCCTCTGCGACGCCGGCCGCGTCGGCCGCTGCAGCCATGACAAGCCGAGACGAGAGCGAGAGCGCCGGCACCGGGCGGTGCTCGGTCGGTACCGGTCTTTCTCCCTTGCCGGGCCAGCTCTGAAGGTGAAGCGTTCCGGTCACGACGCGGACTCCACGTCGCGAGCCTCGACGCCCCGAAGCCGCTCGATGGTGAGCGAGACCGACGCCGGGTCGATGTCGCAGCCGAGGAACCGCCGTCCCGTCGCCTGGCAGGCGAGCCCGGTCGTCCCGCTCCCACAGAACGGGTCCACGACCAGCTCGTCGGCCTCGGTGACCTGCTCAACCCAGCGCACGAACGGACCCACCGACTGCTGCCAACGGTGATCTGTGGGTCCCTTCGCCCCGTTGCCCTCGGAGGTGAACGCGTCGATGATCCAATGCCGAGGCCGGTACTTCCCCGCGCTGAAGATCGCGACGGGGCGCCAGCGCCCGCGAACCATCCGAGATCGCATCTCGGTGTGGCGCCCTGGGAGAAAGACGGCGCCCAGCCACACGTACTCCATGTGCTCCCCGAGGCGCCCGAGCTGCTCGGGCAAGTCGACCTTGCCGCAGTAGGCGACCAGAAGGCGCCCGGGTTTGAGCACCCGCGCTGCGAACTTGGAGAGGTCGGAGTAGAGCGGAACTCCGGGAAAGTCGTATGGCGGATCGCAAACGACGGCATCGACAGACCCATCGGGGATGTCGGCGAGCACGTCTCGGAAGTCCCCGCAGCGGACCTCGATGCCGGACCCGAGAGCGACGACGGGAGGCGGTGGGGCCGCGGCGCGTCGGCGGTCGAAGTTCTCACGGCGCACCAGCTCCTCGGCACGGCGGGCGTCGATCTCCCCGCGGTCGACCTTGGCTGCGAGGTCCGGGTGCTCGGCGAGCTTTTCGGCGAGACGTAGGCGGCGACGGGCGGTTCTCGGCTCGACTCCCAGCTCCCTCGACAATGCGGACAGCGTGTCCGCATTTCCGCGCGGCCGCCCGGCCCGACCGATGCGCTTTGCGACGCCACGGACCTCGGCAAGCCGTCGGAACGCCTCGGCCCAGGCGACCGGCCCCATGTGCCGGCGGAGAATGTTGAGTCGAAGCGCCATCTCGGTCGCCTCGTCGTCGCCGACATCGACGACGACCGCCGGGCACTCGATCCCCAGCTCTTCCGCGATCTGCGCCCGGTTGTGGCCGTCGACGATCCGGCCGTCTCGGGTGCGGACGATCGGGACCTGGATGCCGTGCGCTTCGATGTCGGCACGCAGGGCAGCGCGTGCGTCGTCGTCGAGCGCCGGCATGACCTGGAACCCGGGGAGCGGCGTGCTCACGAGATCCCGCCCACGAAGGAGCCCTGGTGAAGACGGGACGGCCCGGGAGAAGGTTCGCCGTGCGCGTGGGGCGCCAATGGGATCACCTCGACCCGGACCAAGCTCCCGCCGGCCACATCGAACCGGACATTCGCGGCCGTCTCGCCGACGGGGCCGACGCCGCCATAACGGGCCTTGGCCACCATGAGAGCGCCGAACCCGGACCGCTCCCGGGAGAACGCTTCACCCACGGTGAGCGAAAGCGCAACGCCGGAAATCGCGGCCAGCTTCGCGCCCGATCCGCGTGCCCAGCGGGCGCGCGAAGACGAGTCCTTGGCGACGTGATCGATCACGACGACGGTCGCCCCCGCGTCCGCCAGCGGACGGGCCACGCGCTGATGCCAGGAGGTGACCTCCCCCGCCAAATTTTCGTCGAGTCCGGCGGCCGCCATCCCCTCCGCCATCGAGTCGATGACAACGAAAGTGTCCGGAGCGACGCCGGCGAGGCGCGGGAGCCATTCCAAGTCGGACTCGGACGGCGCGCCCCCGCCGCGGAGATACACGAGGTTCACCAAGTCCGTCGCCTCGGCGCCCAACGACCGAAGCCTCTGCGCCCAGGTGCGGGGCGCATCTTCGTAGTCGAGAACGATGACCGAGCCACCCCGGCGGAGAACCTGCAGCGATGCTGCAACCGCGAGCCACGATTTCCCCAACCCCGGCTCGCCGGCGATCGTGTTCACCGCACCCCCGTAGAAGAGGCCCCAAAGCGCGGGAGTGACCGCCGGGCCATCAGCGATGGTCACGAGTTCGAAGGCGGAGAAGGACGACCCGGGCGGGGGTTCGAGGTTCACGCCATCGAGCGCGTCGAGGCGCTCGACGGCAGTCACCGGACCTCCCCGAGCGCATCGACCACCTCAAGCCAGAGACCTTGCAGGGACCTTGCAGCCATCGCGTCGAAGGTGAGCGCCAGCCCGTGGTCCGCCGCCCAGCCGAAGGTGATCGCCTGTCGGCGGGCGCGGTGGACGATCAAGGGCTCGCTGTCCCGTGGCCAGCTCGCGCCCAGGTCCTCGAGGACGAGATGGAGGCGAGCGTGTTCGGCTGGCGAGAGAGAGACCACAAGGTCCTCGTCGATGTACGCGAGCCCCGGCCCGAGACGGCCGTCCACGTGGTGACGATGAAGGCCCGCCGTCACGACCGCCCCCTGGCCGAACGCCGCCGCGGGCGCGGGCGGGAACGACCACTGTCGATCCAGTCAACGATGTTCTCGTCGACGGCGCGCTGCGCCAGCGCCAACGCGGTCACCGGATCGGAGACGAACCGGTACCGACCCGCGAACTCCGGCGGCCCAAGGACGGTGATCTCGCGCCACCCCCGAAC
>JAJYVX010000064.1 GCA_021791795.1 Actinomycetes bacterium
GCCGGCCGACGACTCGGCCTGTGGACGAGGTGTGATCTCCGGCCGCTTATGGCGTGGGCAAGTGCTCTGTCAGCTGGCGTCGATCCTGCTCAAGCCCAAACGTGAAGACCTCACGAGTCGAGCCGAGCTCGAGCGATCCATGTCACGGCGACGCAACGCCCGCATCCCGCTCGACTTGGGCGCTCGGTTCACGGAGGACGGCCGAGACCGCACGGGGTGCGAGCTCAGCGGTAGTTCCGTGGGATGCGGAACACACCCCTTCCCTGCCTGGGTGCCACGCTTCCCTCCCGGCCACGGCGCCCCTCCGCAGCAGCGGCACCGCGAGGAGCCACCGCCGGCCGGTGCCCGTCGCCCGATCCGGCCATGGCGCCGACGAGCTCCGTCGAGTCCAGGGCTACCGGCTCGAGCACCGGGGCCTCGTCCCCCGGCCGAGGTTCGGAGACGACGGTCGAGTAACCGCCGTCTGCGGAGCGAAGCACGATGTTGTGCCGCTTGGTCTTGCCTCCGCCTGGCGTGTGCTGCAGTTCCTTGCAGATCCGCAGGGCGATCGGGTACACGACGAGCGGGACGACGATCACGAGGATGCGGAAGGACCACAGGACGACATTGAGGGAGAGCGAGAGGTAGTTGGCCAGCACGTCGGTGGCGCTCGCGCCGAAGAGGACGAAGTAGAAGGCGAGCACGGCGGCGCCGAGAGCGGTGTGGCGGGGCCGGTCCCGCGGCCGTACGAGCAGGTGGTGCTCCGCGAAGTCCTTCGTGAACCGCGACTCGATGAAGGGCCATGCGCCGAGCAGGGTGAAGGTGATACCCGGAAGCAGGATGGCAGGAAAGAAGACCGCCGGGATCATGTGACCGGGGAAGTGCACTTCCCAGGCGGGCCAGATCCGCATTGCTCCGTCGAGCCATCCCATGTACCAGTCGGGCTGGACTGCGTAGGTGACGTGGTACGGCACGTACGGTCCGTACTGCCATATCGGGTTGATCTGCACCGCCGCGCCGAGCACCGCCGTCACACCGGCGACGAGGAAGAGGAAGCCGTTCGTCTTCGCGAAGAAAGTCGGCCACATCGGCGCGCCGACCACGTTCTTCTCCGTCGCGCCGTGGCCGCGGAACTGGGTGTGCTTGTTCCGCACGATGAGAGCGAGGTGGGCACCGAGAAGACCGGCGATCAACGCCGGGAGTATCAGCACGTGGATGATGAAGAAGCGCGGGATGATCGTTCCGCTGCCGGGGAACGCCCCGCCGAAGAGGAACGTGGCGAGGTAGCTCCCGACGATCGGCACGGATTCGAGGATCGAGAAGGCGATCCTGATGCCAGTTCCCGAGACGAGGTCGTCAGGAAGCGAGTATCCGAGAAAGCCGTTGAAGATGGCGAGAACGAGCAGGTTGATGCCGATGATCCAGTTGAGCTCGCGTGGCCGGCGGAAGGCGCTCGTGAAGTACACGCGGCAAAGGTGGACCACGATGGCGCCGACGAAGATGTTCGCCGACCAGTGGTGCATCTGGCGCATGAGGAGCCCGCACCGCACGCTGAAGCTCAGGTCGATCGTCGAGGCGTAGGCCTCCGAGACACGGAGGCCCCGCAGCGGTGCGTACGGCCCGTTGTAGATGATTTCCTTGGCCGACGGCACGAAGTAGAGGGAGAGGAACACGCCGGTGGCGAGCAGCACTACGAATGAGTAGAGGGCTATCTCGCCGATCATGAACGACCAGTGGTCGGGAAAGATCTTGTTGACCCACTTCCGGCCCGAGCCGGAGACCCTGAGGCGATCGTCGAGCCAGCCGTAGACGCCGTCGACGGCACCGCCGAGACCGCTCACTCCGTCCCTCCCCGCTCCCAGAACCCGGGTCCGATCGGCTCGTTGAAACCGGCGCGGGACCTCAGGTAGCCCTGCGAGTCAACGTAGAGCGGGAGTTGCGGCAGAGGACGCGGGGCGGGGCCGAACACGGGTACGCCCGGCTGCCCGTTACCTATGTCGAAGAGCGATTGGTGGCACGGGCACAGCAGCTGATGCGTCAACTGCTGGTAGAGCGCGACGGGGCAGCCAGCATGCGTGCAGACCTTGGAGAAGGCGAGATAGCCCTCCGGGCCCCAGTTCTTGCGGCTCGGCATCGTGACCATGTTCTGGCCCGGCTCCCCGACGCGCACGAGCATGGTCTGGCTGAGCGCGCCGCCTACGTCGTTCTCCGGGAAGACTGTGAGCACGCCGCCGGTGAGGACGTCGTCCTTGTGGACTCGCTGGCCTTCCGCAGTGGTGAGGTAGGAGCCCTTCTTCCACTTCGTGACGTAGAAGAGGTTCTTCGGCAGCGGGCCGAGCGAGCGCAGCAGCGGGAAGAGGGAGACGATGCCGAGAACCGCGGAAGCTGCTGCGAGGATCTTCACGAGAAAGCCACGGCGCTCGACTGCCACCGTGCCACGGCTCGCCAAGTCCTCGACGAACTTCTCCCGCTCCTCCTCTGTCGAGGAGAGCTCGTGGCGCGACTCGGAGAACGGTCCCCGAGGCATGAGGTACTTCCCCCACGCCACCACCCCGACGCCGAGACCGAGGAAACCGATCCCGAGCGAGATCCCGAGCCAGAAGTTGCTTGCCGCCTGGAAGTAGGCGGCGCCGAAACCGGCGAAACCGCACAGGCCGACGAGCATGGTGAGCGCGACGGCGCGCTCCGTCCGCCGCGGATGTGCCGCCGCCACCTGGAACTGCGGCGCGTCGATCGACACCCTCTCGATCGAAGCGGGCGAGTCTTCCCCGTCGCGGCTGTGGCCGTCCCGGCCCTGCAGGTCGGACATGTGCTCCTCTAGACCTCCACCGTCGCACCAGGCAGATCGCCATGGCCGCCGTGGCCCTCCTGGTCGTCCTTCTCACGCTCGGTCCGGTCGCCGACCCAGAACGCCGCCAAGAGGCAGGCCCCCACGCCGGCGAACAGTCCTACGAAACCCTCCGCCACCGGTCCGACGCCACCGAGTGCCAGCCCACCGGGATTCGCTGGGTGCTCTATGTACGTCGTGACGTACTTCATGATCCCCTGGAGTTGCGAGGGCGAGATCGCGAACGTGCTGAAGGGCGGCATGTTGCTCGGCCCGGTCCGCACCGCCTCGTAGATCTGCGTCGCCGTCACCCCGTGAAGCGGAGGTGCGTGGTACCCGTTCGCCAGCGCGTCGCCGGCCCCGGTGATGGTGTGGCAAGGGGCACAGTTGAGGCTGAACAGGTCGAAGCCTTGCGAGACGCTCGCGGACGACAGGTTGAGATCGCTGCTCGTCGGAACCGACACTCCTCCCGGGGCGAGCGACGTGACGAACGCCACGATGTCGAGGATCTGCGATCGGTTGAAGCGCGGCGGCTTGTTGACTGGCTGAGCCGTGGGTTCGGCCAGTGGCATCCAGCCGGTGGAGAGCCAGAGGTCGATGACTGCACCGCCTCTGCGCTGCAGGTTCGGCGCGAATGGGGTGCCCTGCGCCTGGGAGCCGTGGCAGGTTGAGCAGCTCTCCGCGAAGAGGGTCGCTCCCGCGCTGATGTTGCCGCCGTCGGTGCCCGTGCTCGACGCCGTCAGCCGGATGCCGGGGTTCTCCATCGCGGGCGAGCTAGCCGCCACATGGGTGCGGCCCATCACGAAGACGCCGAGCGCGAGCGAGATCGCCACCACTCCGGAGACGGCGAGCGCTGTACGGACGATGCGAGCCTTCACATGACCCCTACGAGAGCAGGAACAGGCAGCTGAAGAGCCCGATCCACATGATGTCGACAAAGTGCCAGTAGTAAGAAACTGCCTGGAAGACCGCTGTCTCTCCCGGGTCTCCCTTCTTCCCGGCCAAGCGACCGAGAAGAGCGATCATCGCGACCAGGCCGAGGATGACGTGCAGCCCGTGTAGACCGCTCATTATGTAGAAGAGCGACCAGTAGGCGTTGGTGTGCGGCCGACCGGGAAGGGTCTTCCACTCGTATGCCTGGTTGGCCACGAACGCCGCACCGAGGATGAAGCTGGTGATGATCCAGGCACGCGCCTTCTTGTATTCCCCGCGCTCCTGCGCCCAGACCCCGAACTGCATCGTCGGGCTCGAGGCGAGCAGCACGAACGTGAAGGCGAGCGCCTGGTACGTGTCGAGTTTCGTCCCGGGTAGCGGCCAGACAGGCGCCGCGGCGCGGATGGTGAAGAAAGCGGCGAACAGACCGGAGAAGAACATGAATTCCGAGCCGAGCCAGATCATCACCCCGACGGCGAGCAGCTGGGGACGCTCGGCGTGCGGGCGACCGCTCGCGCCGGGATGCTCGAGAGCGGCGGCTGCGTCCGTCATGGCAACTTCATACTCGATCCGGCTTGGTCGAGGCCAAACGCCGGCATGCGGCAGCGGTAGGGTCCGATGACGTGGACACGAGCCCGCCGGTGCTTATTCAGGCCATGCGTTGTGAGCCCGTCGGCCGCACCCCTGTGTGGTTCATGCGGCAGGCCGGGCGCTCGCTCCCCGAGTACAGGGCGCTCCGGGGCGGCGGAAGCATCCTCGAGGCGGTTGCGGACCCTGAGCTGGCCGCTGAGCTGACTCTGCAGCCGGTGAGGCGTTACGGCGTCGACGCTGCCATCTTGTTCTCCGACATCGTCGTCCCTCTCGTCGCGATAGGGGTCGGCATCGAGGTGCAGCCCGGTCGCGGGCCCGTGCTCGACCAGCGGTTCTCGAGCGACGACGACGTCGGCCGCCTCCGGCCGCTCGAGCCGGAGAGTGACCTCCCCGCCATGCTCGACACGATACGGATTGTCCTCCACGAGACTGATGTGCCACTGATAGGATTTGCCGGCGCGCCGTTCACGCTTGCCAGCTACCTTGTCGAGGGTGGGCCATCCCGCACGTTCGCCCTTACCAAGCGCCTCATGCACGCCGAGCCGGAGGCTTGGCATCGCCTGTTGGGGGCGATCGCCCAGATCAGCCTCGCGTCGCTGAGGGCCCAGATCCTGGCCGGGGCTTCCGCCGTACAGCTCTTCGACAGCTGGGTAGGCGCTCTCTCCCGGGCTGAATACGAGGAGTTCGCCCTGCCCGCCTCACGCACGATCCTCGAAGGGCTTGCCGATCTCGCAGCACCGAGGATCCACTTCGGCGTCGGGACCGGTGAGCTGCTCGCTCCCATGGCAGCCGCGGGTGCGGACGTGCTCGGCGTCGACTGGCGGGTTCCACTCGACGTGGCGGCCGCACGGGCTGCCGGATCGGCCCCGGGCAAGCTGGCCCTGCAGGGCAACCTCGACCCGGCCATCTGCCTCGCGCCGACCGACGTCGTCCTCGAAGCGACCGATTCGGTCCTCGGGGCAGCCCGCCAGCTGCCCGGTCACGTCTTCAACCTCGGTCATGGTGTGCTGCCCGAGACCGACCCGGGGGTCCTCAAGGCGATAGTGGAGCACGTGCACGAGCGGACCGAGCAGCAGTGACCCCGGCGCGCATCGGCGTGCTCGTTATGGCATACGGCACTCCCGCGAGCCCCGGAGATGTCGAGGCCTTCTACACCGATGTCCGCCGGGGACGACCGCCGTCGCCCGAGCAGCTGGCCGACCTGAAGCGGCGCTACGACGCGGTCGGCGGGGTGTCTCAGCTGAACGCACGCACCACTGAGCAGGTGGCCGGCATCCAGGCGGCCCTGGAAGCATCTTCGGCGGGCACCTTCGTCTGCCGCTACGGAGCAAAGCACGCCGACCCGAAGCTGGAGGAGACGGTGAGGGACTTTGCCCGCGACGGGATCGAGAGGCTGGTCGGCCTCGTGCTCGCACCCCATTACTCGGCGGCGAGCATCGGAGAGTACGTCGAACGGGCAAGGGCCTGTGCAAGGGCGGAAGGGATCGAGACGCGTTTCGTCGAGGATTGGCACGACAACCCCGTCCTCATCGAACTGCTCGCGGCGCGCGTGAGGTCGGCTCTGGGCACGCTCCGCGGGACGCGGGCGCTCCTGCTCGTGACGGCTCACAGCCTGCCGCTCCGGGTGGTGGCAGGCGGCGGCGGATACGACGTGAGGTTGGCCGAGACCGCCGCGCTCGTCGCAGAGGCGGTGCCGACCGACGACTACGAGGTCTGCTGGCAGAGTGCAGGGCGGACTCCCGAGCCTTGGATAGGCCCCGACGTGCTCGACGTGCTGCGGCGGCTCAAGTCCGAGGGGAGGGAGGGTGTTGTCGTATGCCCGGCTGGTTTCGTCGCTGATCACCTGGAAGTCAACTACGACCTCGATGTCGAGGCGAAGGCCCTGGCGGACGAGCTCGGGCTCGGGTTCGCCCGTACCAGCTCTCTCAACGCTGACGAGCAACTCTGCACCGAGCTCGCGCGCCTCGTCGAGCAGGAGTCGAGCGGCTGGTGAGCAGCTACGCGGTGATCGGCGGGGGTGTCAGCGGGCTCGCGGCTGCCCGGACGCTGGCTCTCTCTCGTGCCGGAGATGTGACCGTCTTCGAGGCCTCCGGCCGCTTCGGAGGCAAGGTTCTCACAGCCGCTCTGGATTCGCTTCCGATCGACCTCGGCCCGGACCAGTTCCTCCGTCGCGACCCGAGCGCCGAGCAGTGGTGCAGGGACCTCGGGCTAGGCGACTTTCTCGTCGCTCCCGAGGCGTCGACGGCCGGCGTCTTCTCCCACGGGCGCGCGCGTCAGCTTCCCCGACGTCTCGCACTCGGGATTCCGACTGACCTGGCCGAGGTCGCGGCGTCCGGGATAGTGAGCGAGGAGGGCTGCCGGCTCGCGGGCCAAGCAGGTCTCGGCCTCGCCCCACTGACGCCGGCCGAGCTCGGGCTCGAGACGGACGGTCCCGCGGTCGAACGGTCCGCCGGCGCGATCCTCAGGGAGCGCCTCGGGGACGAGGTGGTCGATCGGCTCGTCGACCCGCTCCTCGGCGGCATCAACGGCGGCGGCGTGGACTCGCTCTCGCTGGCGGTCGCAGCCCCACAGATCGCTCGCGGCCTCGCCGGCAGACGAGACGTGGTGGAGGCCCTGTCCGGGGTCGTATCGCCCGGCGATGGCCCGTCGGCTTCCCCCTTCTTCGGCCTAGCCGGTGGACTCGGGCAGCTGACCGGCTCGGCCGTGAGAGAGCTCTCCTCGGCAGGAGTCGTGTTACGGGCCTCGGCCCCCGTCGACTCCATGGACGCCGTCGTCGGCCCGTCCGGCAGCCGGATCCGGCTCGTGCTCGAGCGGGGCGAGCCCTTCATGGCCGACGGCGTCGTGGTCGCCACGCCAGGACCCGCGACCGCTGCTCTCCTCAGCCGCCTCTCACCTGAAGCTGCCACTCTGTGTCGCGGGGTTCCCTACTCGTCGGTCGTCCTCACGACTCTCGTGCTGCCGCCGGGGGCGCTCGACGTCCCGCCGTCGTGGTCGGGGGTGCTGGTCCCTCGAGTCGAAGGTTTCGTCACCACGGCCGTGAGCTTCCTCACCCGCAAGTGGGGCTGGCTCTCCCGTCACGCGTTCGGAGGTCGCCCGGTCGACGTCCTACGTGTCAGTGCCGGGCGGTTCAGCGACGACCGAGCACTCCAGATGGCCGACGGCGAGCTGATCGACCACCTTCTCTCGGACCTCGCCACGATCGTCGGGCTGCGGACCCGGCCGCTCACGAGCCACGTGCAGCGCTGGGAGGGGGCCTTCCCGCAGTACCTGCCCGGTCACGCGGCTCGGGTCGCCCACCTGCTCGCCGATCTGGAGGGCCGGCCGTCGGTCGCCCTCGCGGGCGCACTGCTCGGGGGAATCGGAGTCCCCGCGTGCATCTCGAGCGGCGCCGAGGCGGCTCGACGCCTGCTCGAGCGCGTGCCGTCGGGGAGGGGCTGATCCCGGATTGGCACGCACGCGCGTCGTCGATGAGCCTGTGGCGGAACAGTCGCTCGACCGGTCTTCCCGCACCCGTCGGCTGGCCGGTCTTGCGGTGCCACTCCTCGGCGGAGCGCTCGTGGGTGTCTCGCTCCCCCCGCTCGGCTGGTGGCCGCTCGCGGTGCTCGGGGAAGCTGCCGTCTTCATAGGGGTGAGCGGCCGGCCCGCTCGGCGGCGCTTCGCGGCCGGTCTGGCTGCCGGCTTCGGCCAGTTCTTCATCTCGCTCGCCTGGGCACTGCAGTTCAACACCGCCGGATACGTGGTCCTCTCTGTTGTCGAGTCCCTCTTCTTCGCCTTCGCCGCCCTACTCGCCCCGGCGGGCAAGAAGTGGGCGGGCTTGTCCGTGGCGACAATCCCGGCTGCCTTCACGCTCGCGGAGTACGCCCGCGACAAGTGGCCGTTCGGTGGCATGCCTCTTGGGGGGGTGGCCCTCGGCCAGCTTGGCGGACCGCTCGCGATCACCGCTCGCCTCGGTGGCTCGTTCCTCGTCGCGAGCTCGGTGTTCATCGCCGGAGCGGTGCTCGGATCTCTTGTGCAAAGGCGGCGGCGAGTGCTCCGGTTGAAAGGTGGCGCGGCCGCAGGGTTGGGTCTTGCCGTTCTTCTCGCCCTCGTCCTCTGGGCAGTCGTGTCGCCCAACGGCTACGGGTCGGGACCGGTCCGCCTTCTCCGAGCGGCGCTCGTCCAAGGTGGCGGAAAGCGAGGACTCAACCAGCTCGAGGTGCCACCGCGACGAGTCTTCGACGCTGCGCTGCGGGAGACGGCCGTCGTGAAGCAACATGTCGACCTGATCCTCTGGCCCGAGGACGTCGTCGCGGAGAACGGCCCGTTCGTCGGTTCAGGGGACGAGCGGACGCTCGAGGCACTTGCCCGAAGCCATGATGCGACACTGATGGCGGGTGTGACCGAGCCGGTGGGGCAGACGAGGTTCCGCAACGAGATCGTGGCCATCTCGCCGGCAGGACACCTCGTGGCGACGTTCGAGAAGGTTCACCGGGTCCCGTTCGGCGAGTACGTACCTTTCCGGGGGTTCTTCGCGCACTTCGCCAACTTGAGCGCCGTGCCGCGCGACGCCGTCCCGGGTACCGGATCGGGACTGATGGTCACACCCGCAGGTCGCTTCGGTGTGCTCGTCTCCTACGAGGTCTTCTTCCCCGGGCGAGGTCGTTCAGGTGTCGGAGCGGGAGGCACGGTGGTGCTCGTCCCGACGAACACGTCCTCGTACTCGAACGACCAAGCCCCCTCCCAGGAGATAGCCGCGTCGCGGCTCCAGGCGCTGGAGCAGGGCCGCTACGTTCTCCAGGTGGCGCCTACCGGCTACACCGCTGTCATCGACAACAACGGGAACGTTCTGCAGCGGAGCTCGCTCTCGGTACCGGCCGTGGTCTACTCGACGGTTCCCGAGTTGGAGGGGCGGACCGTGTTCGTCAGATTGGGCGAGCTGCCCCTCGGCGTGATCTGCCTCAGCGTGCTCGCGGCGTCGTGGGCGCTGGTGCTGCTGAACCCCGGGGGTGTGGACCTCAGCGGCTCCCGAAAGCCCGGAAGCTAGCCCGGGATACCGGCAGGACCATTTTGCCCCGGACCGGGACCGGGACCGCGACCCGGGGCCGGGCCGCCCAGGCCGCGCACGTCGCCGCGACCGGTCAGCTCCGTACTCGCTCCGCTCATTCGGGTGTCGCTCTGCCGTGTGCCGCCGAAACCGTTGCCTGCGGTCATCTGTCCAGAGACGTTGTTCAGCCCGGCAGTGGTGTCGGCACCGGTGACGCCGCTCCCGGTGCCGCTACCGGCCTGACCCGCGGTGAGGTGTGGCGCGCTCCGGTTCGGCGTGTCGAGGCTGCTGTCCGTGGTCATCCCGACGGTGCTGGTGTAGCTCCGCTCGATCCCCGTACCGCTCGGATCGTTTGCAACGAGCACCGCCTCGACCGGCTGGGCGTTCCTCCCCGCAAGACGGTCGGTGCCCTCACCGAACAGGTACTTGTTGAAGACCAGGTAGCGGGCCACCCAGATGCAGCCATATGTGAAGAGATTGGCGAACTGGACGACGAGAGCCCGCACGTCCCTCGAGTGCGAGATGTGGTCCGCGTTGTGCGCCGCTACTCCGACTGCCACCGTCGACAGCACGAGTCCTATGAACGAGATGATCCAGAAGGGCGCGACTTCCTTCCACGGGTCCGACTTGCCGGTCTTTCCCCACGTCCAGGTGCGGTTCAGGTAGTAAGCGGGGAACGTGGAGACCGCCGTCGCGATGACGTTGCACTCCATGGCGGAGGCGATGTTCCACTCGTGGTAGGTGAGGAAGAGGACGACCTGGGTGATGATCGTCGAGATCACCGAAACCGAGGCGAACTTCCAGAGCCGCTTGAAGTGCGCCGATCTCCGGTACGCGAAGGCGCGCTCGAGCCGTGACGCCATGAGGGTCAGTCTAACGTTTGAGCCGTGACCGCGGCTTTACAGGACCTGATCGCGCTCCTCGACCTCGAATCTATCGAGGTCAACATCTTCCGCGGAACGAATTCTGCGGAGATACGGCAGCGTGTGTTCGGCGGACAGGTGGCCGCCCAAGCTTTGATCGCCGCGGGTAGGACCGTCGAGAGAGGGCAAGTCCACTCCCTGCACAGCTACTTCCTCCGGCCCGGCGATCCGAACGTGCCCATCCTCTACGAGGTGGACAGGATCCGCGACGGCCGCTCGTTCATCACCCGGCGGGTGGTGGCGATCCAACACGGCAAAGCGATCTTCAATCTCCAGTGCAGCTTCCATGTCGCCGAGGACGGCCTCGAGCATCAGGTGACCATGCCCGAGGTGCCCGATCCCGACACCGTGCCGACGGTCGCGGAGAGGCTGGAGCCATACCGGGACGAGCTCCACGCCTGGTTCTTCGACAGGCCGCGCCCCATCGACCAGCGCTTCGTGGGGAGACTGCCCTGGATCAGGAACGAGGCCGAGACCGACCCGAGCCAACGGCTGTGGCTCCGAGCCGACGGGGAGCTGCCGGACGACCCGCTCCTGCACGCCGCAGTCGTCTGCTACGCCTCGGACATGACCCTCTACGAGTCGATCCTCAACCCTCACCACGTCCGGTGGGACGACGAATCCTTCATGGGAGCGAGCCTCGACCACTGCATGTGGTTCCACCGACCCTTCCGGGCTGACGACTGGCTGCTGCTCGACGAGGAGTCGCCAGCGGCAGCAGGAGCGCGTGGCGTGGCACGCGGTCTCCTGTTCACCCGTGCCGGCGAGCTCGTTTGCAGCATGGTGCAGGAGGGGCTGTTGCGCGTGCGGGCCCACGCAGCCCCGACGGTGTCGGGGTCGGGCAGCCGGTCGGCGGCGGGAGCCTGACGGTGGCGTTCGACGTCGGGTTCGGGGTCTTCGCCGCTCTTTTGCTCGTACTGGTCGTGTTCGTGATCCGCTTCTCCCGCCAGCTCGCAAGACAACGCGGGCCCGATGGGATGACGCTCAGGGAGTGGGCGTACGCCCGAGCGCAGGAGAAGGCACGGCAGCGCGCCGAGCAGGCGCAACGGAGCGGCCGCGGCTCATAGGGCAACTCGGGCCGCTGGTCGGACGTGGGCCGTCAGACGATGCCAGGGGCGGGCCGCGGCCGTCAGATGAGGCCGCCGCGACGGCTCTCCCGGATGACCCCCATCACGGCGCTCGCCGCTACGACGAAACCGACGATCGCCGTCCAGAAGCCGAAGACCAACGACAGGCCGACAGAAGCGGCCGAAACGCCGAGCACGAACGGCCACACGCTCGAACCGGGGAAGGCACCGACGACACCCTCGCCATCCTCCCGTTTCGCCTGAGGATCGTCCTCGGGGCGAGGCTTCATCCGCCGCGACCACCAGTAGTAGTAGCCGCCTGGCACGAAACCGAGGAAACACGTTCCGAGGAGCATCAGCGTCCCGCTCGTCTCGTAGCTGAGGAACCAGTAGATCCCACAGACGACAGCGAAGAAGGCGCCTACGAAGATGAGGACGTAGGCCTCGACCTTCATTCGTCACCGTCCTCGCCGCGGAAGTCCGATCTCGAGCCGTGGTCGGGATGGACGCCGGGACCCGAGTGCACCGTGGACGTCGCCGCCCGGACACTGTTCGCCGGCATGTGGCTGTGGATCGTGGTGTGCTCCGGGTGGTTGTGGTCCCAGAGCGGTCGTTCCGAACGGACGGGCGGTATCCAGTAGAAGTTGTGATGAGGCGGCGGTGAGGAGGTCGCCCATTCGAGCGTGTGGGCATCCCACGGGTTGTCGCCCGCCGGGACCGGTTTCAGGAAGGACAAGAGGAAGTTCACCAGCATGAGGAACACGGCGATGAAGAGAAGGTAAGCACCCGACGTCGATATCCGGTTGAGGAGCGTCCAGCCCGAGAGTGGGCTGTACTCCGCAATTCTCCGTGGCATGCCGGCGAGCCCGAGCCAGTACTGCGGCACGAAGGTGAGCCAGAAGCCGACGAACATGAACCAGAAGCTCGCCTTGCCGAGGTCGTTCCGCAGCATCCGGCCGGTCATCTTCGGATACCAGTAGTAGAGGCCGGCAAACCCGCCGAACACCGCTGAACCGAAAAGCACCTCATGGAAGTGCGCGACCACGAAGTACGTGTCGTGGGTCGCGAAGTCGAGGGGTGGTGAGGCGAGGATGATCCCGGTGACGCCGCCGAACAGGAAGACGATCAAGAACCCCACCGCGAAGAGCATCGGCGTCTCGAAGACGATCGAGCCTCGCCACAGCGTGCCTATCCAGTTGAAGAATTTGATCCCTGTCGGCACTGCGATGAGGTACGACATCAGGCTGAAGAACGGCAGCAGGACAGTGCCCGTCGTGAACATGTGGTGCGCCCACACGCTCGTCGACAGGGCGGCGATCGACATCGTGGCGAACACCATGCCGCGGTACCCGAAGACGGGCTTGCGGGAGAACACCGCCAAGATGTCGGTGACCATGCCGAAATAGGGCAGAGCAAGGATGTAGACCTCGGGGTGCCCGAAGAACCAGAACAGGTTCTGCCACAGGACTGGCACTCCTCCCCCCGCCACGCTGAAGATGTGGCTCCCGATGTGCCGATCGCACCAGAGCATGACGAGCGCGGCGGTGAGCACAGGGAAGGCAATGAGGATCAGGATCCCCGTGACGAGCATGTTCCAGGTGAAGATGGGCAGACGGAACATCGTGAGGCCCGGCGCGCGCAGGTAGAAGACGGTGGCGCAGATGTTCACGCCTGTGAAGATGGCCGAGAAGCCGGTGAGTACGAGGGCGACGATCCACATGTCAGGCCCGGCTCCCGGAGTGTTCGTCGCGCTCGACAGCGGGGCGTAGGAGACCCAGCCGAAGTCCGCCGCGCCTCCTGTCGTGAGGAAGCCGCTGATCATGATGAGCCCGCCGAAGGCGTAGAGCCAGTAAGAGAGGGCGTTGAGCCGGGGGAAGGCCATGTCCGGCGCGCCGATCTGGAGAGGCACGATGTAGTTGGCGAGACCACCGAACGCGAACGGACCTGCGAAGAGGTAGAGCATGAGGCTGCCGTGCATCGTGAACAGCTCGTTGTACAGGTGGAGGCTCACGATGTTGTTGTCCGGCGACGCGAGCTGGGTGCGCATCAACATCGCCATGAGCCCCGCCAGGCAGAAGAACACGAACGCCGTGATCGTGTAGCTCTTCCCGATCACCTTGTGGTCGGTGGAGGTGATCCACTTGAGCAGGCCGGTCGGGCCGTGCTCCTCGGCCGGGATCGGGAGGGTGCGTTCGACTGCGATCGTCATTGCGGACCGGGCCTCGTCGGCTGTGAAGTGGCGCCCGTCAGGCTTTGTGGATGCAACTCGGCGTTCTTCAGCCAGGTCGTGTACTGAGCGTCGGTGACTATGTGCACGTTGAACAGCATCTCCGAGTGGTACAGGCCGCAGTACTGCGTGCACTGAGCAGGAAACCAGCCGGTCGTCGTCGGAGTGAACGAGAACACGTTGGTCACTCCCGGCTGGGCGTAGCGGTCGAAGTTGAACGAGTGGACGTAGAACCCGTGCACCACGTCAGCCGAGCGTAGGTAGATGCGGCTGGTCTCGCCGACGGGGAGCGTGAGCGTCGGGTACCTCTTCGCGAAGTACGACCTGGGCAAGAGGGTCGGCCCGGCCTTCTCCGCGGTCCTGACCGTCACGCCGTTGGCGTGTGCGTACTGGAAGATCCAACCCCACTGGTAGGCCGTGACGTTGACCACGGCTCCGCTCGGCGTCGGGTTGGAGTCGACGAAGTTCTCCACGATGACCGTGAAGACGAAGATGACGATCACCATCAGGATCGGAATAACCGTGTAGGTGATCTCGAGCGGCACGTGCTCCTGTGTCTGCTTCGGGATGTGGTCGTCCCTGCGGCGGTAACGGAAGATCGACCAGAAGATGAGCAGCCAAACGAAGACAGCAACGGCGATGCCTGCGATCGCCATGCCGTACCAGAGACGGAACTCCTCGTGGGCCTGAGTGGTGACACCCTTGGTGGCGCCGAAGGTGACGTTGCAGCCCGAGAGGACCCCTGCCAGGGCGAGAGCACCGACTCCCGCGAGAAGACGACGGCGAGTCACCGCTGGCGCGACTCGGTCCTTCAGCCGGGAGATCATGCCCGGAGATTAGCCACGCGCCTCCGGGCCGGGCCAAACGGGCCGGAAGGACCTGTCCGCCCTCCTGCTCCCGGAGGCTCGTGAGCGAGAACGGCATCTGTCCACGGCATCCGTGCCTGCCGCGCAACCGGATCGATCGATCCGATCGAGGCGGTCGAGCCTGGCGTGCGTTCGGAGCACCGTTCCACCAGAGGGCGTGTCCGCCGAGTCCGGAGGCGTCGGCAGAGAGCGCTCCGCCTCCCGGAGTCAGCGAGTCAGCGAGTCAGCGAGCAGCCGGGCACCGGGGGGCGGCACCGCTCCCACGAACGCGCGCGCTTTGACGGGCTGCCGGCTTTGCGGCCCGTACTCGGATGTCTGGCTTGCTACGCCTGCTCCGACTGGGGGCCCGGAGACGGCTGCGGCGCCACCTGGTACTCCTGCTGTGCCTGCGGATACGGCTGCGCCTGTGCTTGCTGAGGGACCGACTGATACTGCGGTGGCGGCTGTGTAGGCACCTGCTGCTGCTGCGCCGGCGGGTAGGGCTGCTGCTGCGCCGGGACTTGCTGAGGAGCGGTCTGGTAGGGCTGCGTCGGAGGCATCTGGGGCGCAGCTGCCTGCGGAGGTGTGATGGCCGCGGTCTGCTGCTGAGAGTTCTGCGCCTGCCCGTCGGCGCCTTCATTGGCCCCCTCCGAGAGGCCCTTCTTGAACTCGTGAGACGCGCTGCCGAGGCCGCGGGCCAGCTTGGGGAGCTTCGCACCACCGAACAGCAGGACAATCACGCCGACGATGATGACGATGATCATGTCGGGTCCGAGAATTTCAGCCGGAAACACCTGGCCCCCTTTCTTGAGGACCCTGCCAGGTTAGACCGGATCCGGCGACCCTGTGGACAGCGCGGGAGTGGACGTCAGGCTCCTTGCCAGTTCGGGGCACGTTTCTCGGCGAAAGCGGTCGCGCCCTCGATGGCGTCCCTGCTGGTGAGGACCGGCAGCACTCTCTCGCCGGCCATCTTCCACGCCTCGCCCTCGGACAAGTCGAGCGAGCGCATCATGATCTCTTTGCTGGCCCGGACGGCGAGCGGGGCGTTGCCCGCGACCTGGCCCGCGAGCTCGAGCGCCGCCTCGACGAGCTGCTCGAGGGGCACCACTCGGTTGACGAGCCCGAGCTGAAGGGCGCGCGCGGCGTCTATGGGCTCGCCGGTGAGCGCCATCTCGAGGGCCACGGAGAGGGGCACCCGGCGTGGGAGCCGGATCAGGCCGCCGCCGGCAGCGACGAGACCCCGCTTGACCTCGCTGATGCCGAAGACGGCGCGGTCGGCGGCAACGACCAGGTCACACGAGAGGACGATCTCGAATCCTCCTGCCAGTGCTGCGCCGTTGACTGCTGCCACGAGCGGCTTCGGGAAGTAGCGCTGGGCTATCCCGGCGAAGCCGCTCTTCGCGGACATGATGTCGGCGGTCTGCCCGGCGGCGAAGGCCTTCAGGTCCATACCGGCGGAGAACGCCCGGTCCCCCGTGCCCGTGAGGACGACCGCCCAGACGTCGGGATCGTCGGTGAGCTCGTCGAACGTCGCCTCGAGAGCCTTCGTGGTCGGGCCGTCGATGGCGTTGCGTGCAGCTTCCCGGTTGATCCTGACGAGCTCGACCTTGCCGTGGCGTTCCCGTACTACCGGGTCTGTCGGGGCGCCTGCGGTGTCAGCCATGTCAACTCCTCTTCGTCTCGGACCACGGTTGGCCCTTGTCGACCTCTATCTCCCGTGGGAGTCCGAGGATGCGCTCGCCTATCTGGTTGCGCAGCACCTCGGAGGTGCCTCCTTCGATGGTGTTCGCGCGTGTGCGAAGGAAGGTCGTCGCCCGAGCCTCGTCGTCCTGACCCGCCTCGCCGGGATCCCAGGCGATGGACGACATGCCGGCCGCGTCGAGCGCGACGGCTGCTCTCATCTGGTTGAGCTCGGCGTTGAAGACCTTCGAGATACCGCCCTCCGGCCCGGGCTCCTGGCCGGCCATGCGGGCCGCGCTCACCCTGAACGCAGTGATCTCCTTCACCTCCTGCGCGATGTAAATGCGAGCGAGCTCCTGTCGCACGATGGGATCTTGCCGGTCTGCCACCTGAGAGAGGAGCTGCTCCCACGGGTCGCGGCGCTCTCCGCCGGTGAACGACGCCGAGTCGATCGAGAGGCCCGACAGGGCGACTCGCTCGTTCATGAGAGTGGTGCGGGCGCAGCGCCAGCCGTCGCCGACCGCGCCGACCCGGTTCTCCTCGGGCACGCGCACGTCCGCGAAGAAGACCTCGTTGAAGTCTGCCGAGCCGGTCATCTGGCGGAGCGGGCGGATCTCGATGCCG
>JAJYVX010000301.1 GCA_021791795.1 Actinomycetes bacterium
CGATCTGAACTCCATCGATCGAGCGGATGGACTCGTCTATCAGCCGGAGCAGATGCTCGTCGTCCTCGCACACGAGCTCCACGAGTATGTCGAAGGAACCGGCGCAGAGGACGACGTACTCGAGCTCGGGCAGGCTGGCGAGCCGCTCGGCGATCGAGCGGAGGTCGCCTTGCGCCTTGATACCGACCATGGCCTGCCTGGAGAAGCCGACCGTCAGCGGGTCCGTCACCGCCACGATCTCCATCACACCGTCTTCGATGAGGCGCTTCACCCGCTGCCGCACGGCGGCTTCGGAGAGGCCGACGGCCTCCGCCAGCGCGGCGTAGGGTCGGCGGCCGTCCTGCTGGAGCAGCTCGACCAGGAGCTTCGAGGTGTCGTCCAGCCGGCTTTGGCCGTTGTCGTGTCTTCGGTCGGCTCTGTGTGGGCTTGCCGAGGCGGAGCTGGACAGGCCCATAATCGCGCCATTTTCACAGTCGAAGCAGCCATTGTCAACGGAATCCGTTGTGATTAAGCTGAAATTCCACTGATTCCAAAGGCACTACAGCAAAGGAGCAGGGCCGGTGGCCAAAGCTGATCTTCCACAGCGGCGAGAGATCCGAACCGCGATCCCGGGCCCGAAGTCGACCGAGCTGATGGCGAGGAGGCGTGTGGCCGTCCCGAACGGGGTCGGTGGCACGATGCCTGTCTTCGCGGAACGGGCTTCCGGTGGCGTTGTGCTCGACGTAGACGGGAACTCGCTCATCGACCTCGGCTCCGGCATAGCCGTGCTCACGGTTGGGTCGTCTGCCGACGCAGTCGTCGCTGCCGTGACCGACCAGGTCGAGCGCTTCACGCACACCTGCTTCCAGGTGACCCCCTACGAGAGCTACGTGAGCCTCGCCGAGCGGCTCAACCATCTCGTCCCGGGCGACGTGGAGCGGCGCACCTTCTTCGTCAACTCCGGTGCCGAGGCGCTCGAGAACGCCGTCAAGATCGCCCGCCATGCGACCGGCCGGCAGACCGTCGTCGTCTTCGACCACGCCTTCCACGGCCGGACGTTGCTCACGATGAGCATGACTGCGAAGGCGATGCCCTACAAGTCCGGCTTCGGTCCGTTCGCACCCGAGCTCTTCCGCGCGCCCTACTCGTATCCCTACCGCTGCCCGGTCGGCGCGCCGCCGGCCGAGTGCGGGCCGGCCTGTGCCGAAGCGGCGATCAGGGCGATGGACCGCCAGGTGGGGGCACACAGGATCGCCGCGCTCGTCGCCGAGCCCGTCCTCGGCGAAGGCGGAGTGGTCGTGCCGGGGGAGGGCTTCCTCTTGATGCTCGCGGAGTACTGCAAGGACAACGGCATCGTCTTCGTGGCAGACGAGGTGCAGGCCGGGTTCGCGAGGACCGGCAAGTGGTTCGCGTCCGAGCACTGGGGCCTCGTGCCGGACATCGTGACGACGGCGAAGGGACTGGGCGGGGGGCTGCCCATCGGCGGTGTCACGGCGAGGGCCGACCTCGTCGACAAGGTGCATGCGGGCGGCCTCGGCACGACCTTCGGAGGCAACCCGCTGTCGACGGCTGCCGCCCTCGCGGCGATAGAGGAGATCGAGGAGAAGAACCTCCTGCAGCGGGCGACGGACATCGGACAGACCTTCGAGCGCCGGCTGCGCCCCCTCGCCGACGACGTCGCCGCCGTAGGCGACGTGCGTGTGATCGGCGGCATGGCCGCGGTCGAATTCGTCGAGGACAGGTCGTCGAAGACGCCCGACCCGGACGCAGCGTCGCGAGTCCTCGCGAAATGCCACGAGGAAGGAGTCATCATCCTGCGGGCCGGCACCTACGACAACGTCGTGCGCATCCTCCCCCCGCTCGTGATCTCCGACGACCTCCTCAACGAGGGTCTCGAGGTCTTGGAGAAGGCCATCCGGGCTCTCTAGGAGCGACTCGCCGGTTCAGCCGCCGGTGAGCCGCCCGAACGCAGAGGCGAGCCGCGAAGGTCGTCCCGAGCGTTGCTCGGCTCTGTCCGCCGCCGACATGGCGATGAGTCCGGCGTTGACACCGGCGAAACGCAGCGGTTCCGGCTCCCACCGGGGTGACCGGTGGCCGACCCAGCACAGTGTCGTCAGGTCGGAGTCCTCGCCGAGGACGAGGTCGGCAAGGGTCCGTCCGGCGAGGTTCGTGGTGGACACACCGTCGCCGGCGTAGCCCCCCGCTATGCCGAGGCCGCTGCGCCGGTCGAAGCGCACTGACGGGTGCCAGTCCCGGTGCACACCGAGACAACCGCCCCAGCGGTGCGTGACCGCGGCCTTGCGGACCGCGGGGAAGAGCTCGACAAGGGTGCGCGCGAGCGCGTCGTGCACAGAGGCGAGCCGGTCGAAGTCCGGCGAGATCCTCGAGGCGAAGTGGTACGGCGCGCCCCGGCCACCGAAGGCGAACCGGCCGTCCGCCGTGCGCTGCCCGTACACGAGCAGGTGGCGACCGTCGGTGAAGGTGACGCCGCTCGATCCGCCCACAGCTCCGAGCACCTCGTCGCCGAGCGGCTCCGTCGCGATCATGAGCGAGTAGAGCGGCACGACGTCGCGGTGGCGCCCTTCGAGCAGCGAGGTGTAGCCCTCCGTCGCCACTATCACGGCATCGGCCGTCACATCGCCCCGCCAGGTCCGGATGCTCGGCCGCGACCCGCGCTCGGCGTCGCCCGGCACGACCGTGGTCGCCCGGGTCTGCTCGAAGAGGAGGGCTCCCTGCGCCTCGACGGCCGTGGCGAGCCCCCGGGCGAGCCGGGCAGGGTGGAGCGAGCGCCACCGCTTCGGACCCATGCCGGACCATCAGCAGATAGGAACGCCGTTCGACCGCCGCGCCTTGCCGGGTCAGGTCCGCAACCCAACGCAGGTAATCGGCCGCCACCCGCCGCCGAGGCCCGACGGGCGCGGCTT
>JAJYVX010000302.1 GCA_021791795.1 Actinomycetes bacterium
ATCTCGATCGTCTTCTTCCTCGTCCTCGGTCTCGGCTATCCCTCGTTGATGGTTGGTGTCGGCGGGCTCTTCTTCAAGAGCCAGGCGACCGGCCAGATCACCGCCTACGGCTCCCCGCTCATCGGCCAGCACTGGACAGGACCGAAGTGGTTCCAGGGCCGGCCCGACGCGGACAACCCCATGGCCACCGGTGCGCAGAACTACGGGCCGAAGTCGCAGCTGCTCCTCAACTTCGCCCGCCAGCAGGTCGCGGTCTTGAAGAAGCAGGGGATCACCCCCACGAGCGACCTCGTGACAGGGTCAGGCTCGGGCATCGATCCGGACATCGCCCCGGCCGACGCCTACGCACAGGCCGCGGCCGTGGCCAAGGCCAACGGCCTTCGCCTCTCTCGTGTCGATGCTCTCATCCGTTCCCACGTCGTAGGGCGGTACTGGGGCTTCCTCGGCTCGCCCTACGTGGACGTGCTCCAGCTGAACGAGGCGCTCGCGGCCCTGAAGCGGTAGGCGGCGCCCTCCGAGCGGCCGGGGCCGGACGAGCGAAGAAGAAGAAAGGGGCTCGAGCGGCGTCCGGATTGCCGCAAATTCGGCTCGCCGCCTTACTACGGTTGCTCCGTGCCGCCTCGCAACCACTACCGAGCCCACCGTCGGAGCGGGGCGACGTCGGGCTCGTCTGCGGTGTTCCGGCGGCGCCGCGCCACGGCGGGCCTCGTAGCCGCGGTCCTCGCGGCCGGGGTCATCATCGCCCTCGTGTTCGCCGCCGGAAAGGGCAGCAACGGCAACAACGCCACCTCGGGGAGCACGACCACCGTCCAGCACGGCAACCGGCACGCCCCTCACATCAAGCAGGCCGTCGCTCACCTCGCCCTCTGCCCGCTCACCGGCGCTCGCCCGACCCACGGCAAGGTGCCGGACCGTCCGGCCGTCGCCGTCAAGATCGGGAACGAGCCCTACGGCGCCCGCCCGCAGAGCGGCCTCAACGAGGCGGACATCGTCTACGACACCCCGGCCGAGGGATTCATCCAGCGCTACATGGCCGTCTACCAGTGCTCGCAGGCGTCGTCCATCGGACCGACCCGGTCGGTCCGATGGGTCGACTGGCAGATCCTCTCGGCCTTCACCGGCCGCCCGATCCTCGCCTACGCCGGCGGCATCATCCCCGACACCTCCGTGGTGCAGGGGCTCCCCTACCTGCGGTCGGCCGACCTGCTCGGGGCTCAGTACAGCGCCGGCATCCGGATCACGTCCCGGGTCCCGCCGGACAACCTCTACACGAGCACCGAGGCCCTGCTCAAGCTCTTCCCCGGAGCGGGCCCACCGAAGCCCGTCTTCCGGTACTCCTCCAGCTTCTCGCCGCTGGCGAAGCCCGTCTCGACGCTCGCCATCAACTTCTCGCCCGGCACCGACGCCGGGTGGACGTGGAGCCCCGCCAAGAAGTTGTTCCTGCACAGCTACTCGGGCAGCCCGGACATCGACGCGCTGACGGGTCAGCAGGTGAGCACCACGAACATCTTCGTCCAGGTCGTGAAGTTCCACTACGGCCCGTACCAGGAGAGCCCGGGCGGGACGGGCGACGTCGAGTCGCAGGTGATCGGGTCGGGCAAGGGCTGGATCCTTCGTGGAGGAAGAGAGGTGCCGGTCACCTGGCACAGGCCGACCGCTTCGTCTATGACCACCTTCACCGACGCCGCCGGCCACGCCGTCGCGCTCGCACCCGGCCGGACGTGGGTCGAGATCGTGCTCGACATCGTGGCCAACCAGCCGGGCGCGATCACCTTCACCCCGTAGCAGCCGGGGGGACCGCCAAGGGGGCAGCCGGGCCATGCCCTCAACTCAGGCATCATGTCCGGGTGAGCGAGCCGAGGCTTTCACTCGCGAGGAAGAGCCTGCCCAAGTACGCCGACCAGTTCGCCGAATTGGCGAGCTGGATCGCCGCCGTCGCACCAGAGGGGGCGCGCTTGCTCGACATCGGCGCGGGCGACGGCGACGACGAGTACTTCGGCCTCATACGCCCTCTCGCGGCCGAGATCGTCGGTGTCGACCGAGACCCGGGCCTCGAGCGGAACGAGCGGCTCGACGGCCGCTACGCCATGACCGTCGAGCGGTTCGCCACGCTCGTCGGCCGGGGTGAGGTCCGGCGCTTCGACATCGCCCTCGCCATCTACGTCGCCGAGCACGTCGAGCACCCTGTCGCGTTCCTCCGTGCCGCCGCCTCGTGCCTGTTGCCCGGAGGATCTCTCTTCCTCGTCACGCCGAACCTCTGGCACTACTTCGGCATCGCCGCGAAGGGTGCGACGGCTCTCGGTGTCGACGACCTGCTCCTGGAGCTGCTCCGCCGATCCCATCCGGACCACGGCCACGTCGCCCATTTCGGCGTCTCCTACCGCATGAACTCGGTCGGCGCGCTGGCTCGGGCGGCGGCGGAGGCGGGTTTTGCCGTGGGTGAGATCCGGCACCTCGAGAATCCGGGCATCTTCGAGGGGTACTTCCATCCCTCGCTCGTGTCCCTCCCGCGCGCATACTCGGACGCGATCCACAGGCTCGGTCGGGGCGAGCTCTACGGCACGATCATCTGCCGCCTCGTCACCCCGGCTTCGGGCACGGGGGCCGCCTCGGGCTAGACCGAAGTTCCTTCTGCGACCACGTCACGACCCAGTGACCAGGGAGAACTCTGGACGTACTGACTACGGGTAACCGAGACGGTGCGAGACTCCGAGGAGCTCGAACGCCCGGCGCTGTACCGGCGTCGGGGTGGTGATCATCGAAAAGGCGGGCAGCCCTGCGTCGGTCGGCTGGATCCGGTTCGCGGCGACCGTGGCAAGGTCGGCGAGCAGGCTCTTGAAGCTGTGGACCGGCAGGTGCTCAGCGGTCCTCTTCGTCGTCACCTTTCTGTGCGCAGAT
>JAJYVX010000303.1 GCA_021791795.1 Actinomycetes bacterium
TGGCGAGCAGGCGAAGACACAGCGAGCCGTACTCGTCGTCGAGGTGCTCGACGCACACCTCGTCGACGAGGGCCGCGATCTCGGCCACGTCGGCCCGTAGCGCCTTCGGCACCCGCAGGCTCGAGAGGTCGTCGCTCGGCATCGGGGTTCCGGGCGCCTCGGTCATGGCCGTGACCCCGCGGCCCTGCCGGCTCCACCAGAATCCGGCGTGGCGACGCGCGCGGCGCGTCCGGAGGCTGCACCTGGGCCGCTCGCGACGGGAGTGGCCGGTCGCCAGGCCCGCACGGCCCGATTGACGTCGGCGCGCGCACGCCGGAGCGCCGCGTCCGGCCCGTCGAGCTCGCAGAGCCGATCGAGCGCGGACCGACGGACGCTGCCGACGCTGCAGCGCAGCCCGCGCCGCACCAGCCGGCGGCGGTCGGCTTCCTCCAGGGCATCCGCGGCGTCGAGGAGGCCGTGGAGCGCCGCGTCGCGGTGGCGCGGCGGGAAAGGGCCGGTCGAGGTCAGCAAGTCGTCGAGCCTCCCGGAGTCGCTCCGAAGCGCTCGGGCGGCAGCCCAGCGGCGCAGCGGCGGCTCGGGGCGACGACGGGTCTGGGCCATCGTGTCCTCGTCGACGACGAAGCCAGCCGCCTCGTCGGAAGAACCGAGGTCGAGCCCTCGAGGGCACACCCAGAGGAAGGGGTACTCGATGACCACCTCCTCGCCGAGGAACGATTCGGCCAGCTCGTCGAGGTCGGCGCTGGTGAGGATCCCTGATCCTTCGACGGCACCGATCAGCTTGGCCGTGACCCGACCCCACCGGTCGCAGGTGCAGAGGAGCATGGCGAGAAACGCATCGGGGAGGGTGCCGGTGCCGTGCACGCTGGCGAGGAGGTCGACCGCCTCTGCACAACGGGAGCTGTGCCCCCATCCCCACGGTGACTCGAGCAGGCGCCGGCAGAGCTCGTCAGCCTCCTCGATTGCCGACAGCTCGGCGAGGGCAGGGTCGTCTGGCGCCGGCTCCCCATACCACGGTGGCTCTGTCCACATGGCTCCCACCGTAGGCGAGGCGCACACTGCGGCGCGGGACTGGGGCGAGGTTCGCCGAGGCGTGCTCGCTCAGGAGGGCCAGGGTGCCTGCCAGCTCGCCAGGATGCGCTGAACTTCGGCGCCCACCTGCTCGCGCGCTGCGGTTCGAGGAACGCCCGACATGAGCAGTTCGTCGTAGCCGGTGTCCTCGTGGCGCACGGAGGCGGCCACGGCGAGGGTCACCGCTCGCGCGTCGAGCGCACGACCCGCCGCGCTACGCCCGACACGGCCACTTCCCCGGGCGCCGGCGTGGTGGGCGATTGCCTCGGCGCGTACGGCGGTGCAGCCGGGGAACAGCCGGACGATCTCGGCCGCCATCTCCGCCTGGAATGCGAGATCCTGGTCGGCCCGGCGGACCTCCTCGCGCTCGCGGCGACGGGCCCGCACCTCCTCGTCGGCCAGGCACTCCCGCTCGGCTTCGTCGAGAGCAGCCTCCTCGACGAGGATCCCCTGGCGCTCGTAGCGCTTCCTCGAGCGGCTGAAGCGGACCACCACCGCGGAGAGCCCGCTCGCCTTCTTGGCGCGGCGGGTGAGCGCGGCGTCCCCCGAGGGCAGGTAGACGAGATGGTCCATGTCCGCGCAGGCCAAGCACAGCGGTCCCGGGCTGTCCATGATCAGCAGGTCCCCGGTGCCCGAGCACTCCAGGCAGGTCCACTCCTTGAGCGGCATGACCACCACCAGGTCGGCGGGCCGGCTCTGGCGCTCGGTCAACCGGCGGCGCTTCGCCTCGGACAGCGCCGGCGAGACCCAGTGCGTCCGGTAGGCGCGCTCGATGTCGGGGTTGGCGCTCTTCGAGAACCGCAGGGCCCGGCGGTCGCGGGTGCGCGCGACGTAGACGGTCTCGCTCGGCACCAGCCCCTGGCCCGTCGCCCAGGTGCGGAGGATCTTCATGGCGGCCGAGAGCTTGGCGAGGTTGGCCTGGGTCACCCGCTCCAGGTACTCGACGCGTCCTTGGCGCCACTCCTCGACGTGCGCCGGAGCGAGCCAGCCGATGCCCACCAACACGTCGATCGCGCTGACGAACTGCCGGTCCGCGAGGGCGGCTTCGGCCGCTCGAACGACGCGCTGCTCGAGCTTGGCCCCGTCCTCCTGCCTCGTCGCTGCCGCTGACACGCTCATCACCTGGGCCTATGGTCGCGCACTCGGCAGGCTGGCTCGAAGTCGGCGATGCGCAGCCTCGAGCCCGCCTCGGGGTGTCGTAGGTTCGGATCGCCTGCTCGTGAGCAATGAGCCCGAAGCCTCCCACAGCCGACCTGAACACCACCGTGACCAGGATCTTCGCCGTCGCAGTACCTGTCGAGTTCGACGGCAGGCGCCGCGCAGTCCACCGACGCGTGGTGAGGTTGGGTGTGGAGGAGGCTTCAGCTCACCTGAGAGTCGGCGGGCTGAACGACTCCGCCCTCTGGCTCCGGCTTGCCTGGCTCTTGTCCGATGGGAGCCGCTTCCGCGAACAGCTCCGGGAACGCCCGGATAACCACGTCCGGGTCGTTCACTCCCAGGCGCTCGCGAGTCACGCGGGCGAACTTCCGAAGTTCCCGTCCGAGCTCACGCACCGCCTGTTGGATCGCCTTCTCGACTTCTGGATCCCGGTGCAGAGGAACGAGCGCCTGAAGTCGGCTGACGATCCGGTGCCAGACCGAAGCATCCGGTCCTGCGGAGCTCGAAGTTGCGCTGGAAATCTTCTCAAGAACTCCCATAGCGGCGAGGACCAGGGTGGAGGCGGCGCGGACGAGCTCTTCTCCGGCCGTGATTTCGATGAGGGGCTATCCGTCTGAGCACAGTAGGCTCAAGATGTGGTGGTCGCGGGGAGACCGGTGGCTGGGGTGGAC
>JAJYVX010000304.1 GCA_021791795.1 Actinomycetes bacterium
GGGCTGGGACAGGGTCGTCTCTTGCCCGCGGCCTCGACCAGGTCTCGTGGTCGGTCCAGTCGACGGCGAGGGCTGACGACAGCGTCTTGTAGCGGCTGGGGACCGAGGCCTCCACCAGCTGGTCCAAGACGAAGGTGAGCCGAGCCTCCGCCGCCTGGGCGTCGACGCCTTGGCGCGCCGCCTCGAGGTGGGTAGCACGCTCGTCTTCGGCGATCCCGCGAAACGAAGGGACGGGTGCCGCGTCGAGGGTCCCAATCATCGTGCGGTGGGCGTGGGAGAACTGCCGGTAGGTGGCGTCTGAGAGGGTGCCTGTCCGTGTGACGGCGGCCCCGAGGCGCAGCCGTGTCGCCCCGGGCAGCCCCTCGAGCGTCCGCCAGCCGGCCACGAGGTGCGCGGGACGCCCCTCGTCGATGCAAAAGGCCATGGCCAAGACCAGCGTGGTCACGGGGAGCTGGCGGGGTCGTCCGCCTGCGGGCATGTGGGCTTCGAGGAGCTGTGCGACCCCCGACGACACGATCGCTCTCTCGATGGCCGCTCTCCTGCGGGCGCGGCTCAAGAAGATCCTCCGAGCAGCGCCACGGCTCGTGCCTCTTCGACCTCCTCTAGGTGGGAGACGAGGTCGCCCAGGCGCTGGGAGCAGCAGATGCCGGCCGCGTCCATGAACGCGCGGAGCCCGATCATGGACGCCACCTCGCTCATCCACGTCGAGCGCAGCCTCTGCACGTCGAGGCGTTCGAGGTCTCTTCCTCCTGCAAGCGACGCGGTGAGCGGCGTCGTCACGTTGCGCCGTGACGTCGATGTGCCGCCGATCAGGAGCCGATTGCCCGCGAAGCGAGCGGCGGCGAGGAGGCGGTCGTGGTAGCGGGCGAGCACCGGGACGGCACGCGGGCAGCGCCCGGCACCAACCACCACGACGACACCGCCGGAGCGGCACAGAACGTCAGTGCCCCTCACCGCCTTTAGATCTGCCCCCACGAGCCCCGCACCTGCTCCGAGGCACACGAGCGCCGAAGCGCGATGCCGGCGGCTCTCGGTCGGCTGGGCGTCTGCCAGGGCGAGGTAGGCCGCGATCTGCCCCCTCGTGTAGGGCGTCTTGGCCCGCTCGCGCGAGAGGCGCGGCGCTTGGGGCCCCGAGGGCGCGACGCTGCGGGCGATGGCGCGCAGGTTGGAGCGCAGCGTCCGGCGGGTGGCCGGCGACATGGCGGCGACTCGGGGCGCACAGCACCGCTCGATCACCGAAGGCGACAAGAGCACCGGCGCCTCGAGCGGGAGGCCGACCGACCCCGCGAAGGCAGCGAGGCGGGAGGCCGCGTACAAGAACGCCTTCGCCCGGGTGACCGAGGTGGGCCTGGCCGAGGCGGTGAGCTCCTTTGCGAAGCGGGCCACTTCCTCGTCGACGCCCCTCGGACTGAACCGGTCGATCGCCAGGGCGACCGCCACAGGGAGCTCGTCTGCCACAGTGCATATACTGTGGCACGATGTCCGCTCTGAGCGGTGGATCCTCTGGGAAGCTTCGGGGCGTGCGCCTCACCTCGCGCCAGGCCCGCGCGTTGGCGCGCATCCAAGCAGAGCTGGCCACGATTGGGCCCTGCCTCCCCGGCAGCGTCGTCGTGAGGGAGGGGCGCTGCGGCAAGGCGGCCTGCTCGTGTCGCAAGACACCGCCGCGCCTGCACGGGCCCTTCCGTTCCTGGACCCGGAAGGTCTCGAAAAAGACGGTCACGCGCCTCTTGTCCGACGAGCAGCTCGCCGACTACCAGGTCTTCTTCGACAACGACCGTCGCTTGAAGCACCTGCTCCACGAGCTCGAAGAGCTCGGCCTCGCCCTCGTCGAGGCCGACGCACGCTTCGAGCGCTGACCCGACGGCCGGCACTGTGGGCGTGATCGCGTCTGCGAGCCGGGCGCGCTGTCGACATTCGTATCGATGCTGTTCACCGGCGCCGCCGCTGTGAGCTGGCGTCGCTTATCGCGTGGGTGACATCTCGAAGGTGGTCCGTCCGGGCTGCTCATGCCCTTACGTGAACACCTCACTTCACCCATCCACCCAAACCCACTCGCTCCGCCCCCTCAGGGGCGACTTCCAATTCGTTCTTCCCGGAAGGGTCCGGGTCCGCTCGACCCCGTTTCCCCTGAGCTTCTTCCGTCGTGCACAGGCTCTTCTGCGACGGGGAGCCACGCCTGCACGACGGTTCCGCGCCCGGGCTCGCTGGCCACCTCGAACCCGCCGCCGAGAAGACTCGCCCGCTCCGCCATGCCGACGAGCCCGAGATGCCCGGCAGGGCCCTCGCCTTGCAGCGTGCCGACGTCGAACCCCACCCCGTCGTCCGTCACGAGCAGGTGGAGCCGATCCGCCCCGAACGCAACCTCCACCTGCACGTGTCGCGCCCGGGCGTGGCCCACGGCGTTGCGCACCGCCTCTTGGAGGATCCGGAACGCCCCCAGCTCGACGTCGGACGGGACGCGGCGCGTCGCGCCTGAGACCGTGAGCTCGACCGGGAGCCCGCTGCCATCCTCGACCTCGGCGAGAAAGCCCGACAGCGCCGCCACCAGCCCGAGGTGGTCGAGCGACGGCGGCCGCAGGTCGCGGGCGAGAGCGCGAAGGCGCGTCGCGGCTTCGAGCGACCGGACTCGTGCGTCACCGAGGCTTGCTACGACGTCGGGTGGCACGCCGGGCGACTCGCACAGGTTCTCGAACTTTCTCGCGAGGTGGAGCAGGAGCTGCAATGGCTCGTCGTGCAGCTCACGCGCGAGGCGACGGCGCTGCTCCTCTTCGGCCGCAACCATTCGCGCACGCTGGTTGGCCGCCCGACGGGACTGGCTGCGCTCCTCGGTCACGTCTTCGAACACGAGCTGCGCGGCGTCGTCGCCTCCCTCGGGCAGGGTGACGAACGCCACCC
>JAJYVX010000305.1 GCA_021791795.1 Actinomycetes bacterium
CAGTATGCACCTGTCTCACCGAAGTCGCTCACGAGGAGGGAGCATTCGGGGTCACCGCCTCGCGGCTCCGACGAGGGCTGCTTCAGTCACCAGGCCGCGTCAGCCACCACCCCCGGAGCCGTAGCGGCGGGTCAGCACCTCGAGGTTGTGGCCGTCGGGATCACGAAAGTAGAACCCGCGGCCGTTGTCTCGGGTGTTGATCTCCCCGCGGCGACGATGGCCCGGGTCGGCGAAGTATGCGACGTTCTCTGCTTTCACTCGCTCGAAGATCGGGTCGAACTCCTCGTCGTCGACGAGGAAGGCATAGTGCTGCGGGCGGATCTCCTCGGCGTCGTCGAAGTCGAGCGAGACACCGTTTCCTGTCTCCACGGTGACGAAGTGGCCGAAGGTGCCCGGCGGCCCGAGGCCGAGGATGCGTGCGAGGAACTCGGCGGAGAGGTGCTTGTCACGACTCCGCACGATCGTGTGGTCCAGTCGAGCGACCATCTGAGACCTCCTGTTGCTCCCTCAGCCTAAGGGTGGGCGCGCCGCCATCGGCCCGGAGGCTTCACGAGCTCAGAGGGCCGCCACGACGATGAGCACGACGACGATGGCGAAGAGCATGTAGCCGATGTAGGCGTCCAAGCGACCCGACTGCAGGCGCTTGGCAGCGCGGGACACTCGCAGGAAGAGGCGGCGGCCCGGGCCGTAGACGTAGGCCTCGACGGGCTCGACCACGCTCGTGCGCGCCTCGACGCGGGCGGCCTCGGTGATCCCGGCGTCGGTCTCGTCGTGCACCGTGATCATCTGGCGGCGGGCGCCGAGAACGTTGCCGAGGACGTGGCGGAGCACGTTCGCGTAGCCGAAGCTCGTGTAGCGATCGGTGCCGGGAACCCCGGAGGCGGCAGAGCGCCAGGCCGGCACGCGCCGTACCCGCAGGGCGCGCCCTTGCGAGGCGGCGACGGCCATCAGCGCCACTACGACGAAGCCGATCGGCATGACGACCGTCAGCCAGGAGGGAGAAAGGATGGAGAAGCCGTGGTAGACGGGCTGGAGCACCCACGGCGACTTGAGGGCGGAGAGGAGATCCGACCTCGCCACGATCGGCGTGAGCCCGCTCGCGAGGTAACGGATCACGGAGGGCGCCACAGCCGCGAGGCCGACGCACGAGACGGCGAGGACGACGAATCCTGCACGACCGAGGATCCCCCCGTCGTGGACCTCCCTCGGGGAGCGCGACCGGTCGGCCGGCCGGGACAAGATGGTGAGGCCGAGCAGGCGGATGAAGGTGAGCGCGGCGATCCCGACGGTGAGCGCGACGAGGGCGCCGGCATAGCCCATGGCGAGGCGGAGCGCGAGCGGACCGACCCGGAACTCCTGCATGAGCGACTCGAGCAGGAACCACTCCGACACGAACCCGATCGTCGGCGGCGCCCCGGCGAGCGTGAGGGAGCTGAGCCCGAACGCGACAGAGGCGAAGCGGTGGGTGTGCCCGACGCCGCGGAGCTCGTCGAGGCGGTCGGTCCCCCAGTCGTCGAGGAAGAACGGCGAGGACGCAAAGAGGCTCGTCTTCGCGACGGCGTGCGCCAGCACCTGCAGACTGGCTGCCAGCAGCCCGATGGCGACGAGCGGTGGATGCCCGGTGGCCGCTCCGACGAGCGCCACCCCGTAGCCGACGGTGATGAGCCCGGCGTTCTCGACGCTCGAGTAGGCAAGGACCCGGTCGAGGCGGGCTTGCACGCCGGCGAAGACGATCCCGAGCAACGCCGTCGTGGCACCTGCGACGAGCGTAGCGATGGCGAGCCACTCGGGCGGCCGGCCGAGCACGCCCAAGAATCGCCACAAGCCGTAGAAACCCACGTTCGCGGCCAGACCGGCCATCGCCGCCCGTGCAGGTCCCGGCGCGGCGGGGTAACCGAGGGGAAGCCATACCTGGAACGGAACGACCCCGACCTTCGCGACGAAGCCGATCACGACGAGGAGGTAGGCGGCATCGTGGACGGCGCCGGCCGGGACGTGGCTCCACGCCGCCAGCGCGTACGAGCCAGTCCGGCCGGCGAGGAGCAGGAAGCCGATGAGCAGGCTCGCCCCGGACACCTTGCCGACGCCGAGGGTGACCCATGCGGCGCGGGTGGCCGGCCGCTCAGTGCGTCTCGCCCCGGCGAGCACGAAGAAGGCGATCGTCAAGCTCTCCCATGCGAACAGGAAGAAGAATGCGTCAGCCGCGATGATGACGAGCGTGACCGAGCCGAGCAGGAGCAGGAAACCGGGCGCTGCTGCTCGACCGGTCGAGCGCCCTTTGACGCCCGCCCACGACACCATGCAGCCCGAGACGAGGACGGCGAGCGCTCCGCTCAAGGTAAGGAACAGGCCGGCGACGCCGTCGAGGCGTACGAGGGTGTGGCTGAAGCCGAGCAAGCTGCCGAGGTCGAGCGTCGCGACGGGGCCCACCACTCCCCGCACGCCGGCGATCGTGATGCAGACACCCCCTGCGAGACCGGCGAGATAGGCTGCTTGGCGGACGAGGCGGTGCCGCGACCCGACGGCGAGATCGGCGATGGCGGCCGCCGCCCACAGGCAGAGCGCCGTGAGGATCAGGTCGAATCTCACCTGCGGCTCCGCTCCGTGAGCATGCCGACCGCCGAGATGATCGCGTGAAGGATCGTGAACGGGCTCGGTGGCGAGCCGGGCACGAAGACGTCGACGGGAAGTACCGAGGCGACTCCTCCCCGGGTGGCGTAGCCCGGATGGACGAGCCCACCGCTGATGGCGTCGGTCCCGACGGCGAGCACGAGCTTCGGCTCTGGCATCGCCTCGAAGGTCCGCCGTAGCGGCTCTCTCATGCCGGCGGCGCCTGCACCGGTCACGAGGAGGAGATCGGCATGGCGGGGGCTCGCGGTGAAGAAGACACCGAGG
>JAJYVX010000306.1 GCA_021791795.1 Actinomycetes bacterium
GTCCCGGCCACGTTCGAGGTGGTCGACATCGGCGCCGTGCAGAAGTCAGGCGAGAAGGGCGAGGCGCTCGGCGCGAGGTTCCTCGCCGGCGTGCGCGAAGTCGATGCCCTCGCGCTCGTGCTGCGGAGCTTCGAGGACGACGCCGTCCCGGGTGAGACCGACCCTGTCGCCGCGCTGCAGGAGGTCGAGCTGGAGCTCGTCCTCGCCGACGCCGCTTCGCTCGAGAACCAGCTCTCGAAGAAACGCCGCGCCGGGAACGAGGACGCTGCCTTCGCCGCCGCGCTCGATGCGGGCCCGGCGGCGCTCGCCGCGCTCGAGAAGGGCGTTCCCATATACCGCTCGGAGTTGGTAGGAGAGGAGAGGGGGGCGCTCCGGCCGTTGTTCCTCCTCACGAACAAGCCGGTGCTCGCCGTCTTGAACATCGGCGAGGACGAGGGCGGGAGCGAGGAGGAGCGGGTCGCCTCCATCCGCCAGGAGCTCGGTGCGGCCTCGGAGCACGAGGTGCTCGCAGTGTCGGTGAAGCTCGAGGCCGAAGCCGCCCAGCTTTCCGAGGCGGAGCGGGCGGAGCTGCTCGACGGCCTCGGGCTCGGCGAGGGAGCGCTCGTGCGGGTCGCCCGGGCCGCCTACGGCATCCTCGGGCGCGACACCTTCCTCACGACCGGGGAGAAGGAGTCCCGCGCCTGGACGTTCCGCCGCGGCGCCAAGGCTCCCGAGTGCGCAGGCGTCATCCACTCGGATCTCCAGCGCGGCTTCATCAAGGCCGACGTCGTCAACTGGCGCGAGCTGCTCGACGCAGGCTCGTTCGCGGCGGCTCGCCACAAGGGAAAGGTCCGTCTCGAGGGCAAGGACTACCTGGTGCAGGACGGCGACGTCCTCGAGATCCGCTTCAACGTCTGATCGAGAAGAGACCGCGACGGCGCCGATAGGCTCGTCCAACAGACCGACCAAGGAGGAACTGTGGGCACCGACGTGCACGAGCTGCTCGGCGACGAGGCCAAGACGCTCCTCGAGTTCGACACTCCCGCCTTCTCGCGAAAGAGCCTGACTCTCCCCGGTCCGGACTTCGTCGACCGCGTGCTGCTCTCGAGCGACAGGCCGATCGCCGTCCTGCGCAACCTGCAGGCGACCTTCAACCACGGCCGGCTCTCCGGCACGGGCTACCTCTCGATCCTCCCGGTCGACCAGGGCATCGAGCACTCGGCTGCGGCGAGCTTCGCGAAGAACCCCGAGTACTTCGACCCCGAGAGGATCGTCGAGCTCGCCGTCAATGCGGAGTGCAGCGCAGTCGCCACGACTCTCGGAGGTCTCGGCATCGTGGCGAGACGCTTCGCCCACAAGATCCCTTTCATCGTGAAGCTCAACCACAACGAGCTGCTCACGTATCCCAACCGGGGCGACCAGGTGCCGTTCGGTTCGGTGCGACAGGCGGTCGACCTCGGCGCGGTCGCCGTCGGGGCGACCATCTACTTCGGCTCGGAGGAGTCCACCCGTCAGTTGCGTGAGGTGAGCGAGATGTTCGCCGAGGCGCACCGGCACGGTCTCTTCACCGTGCTCTGGTGCTACCTGCGCAACTCCGCCTTCAAGACCGATCAGGCGAACTACGAAGTGGCAGCCGACCTGACCGGCCAGGCCAACCACCTCGGCGTGACCATCGAAGCCGACATCGTGAAGCAGAAGCAGCCTGAGAACAACGGCGGCTTCACCGCCCTCCACTTCGGCCGGACGGACCCGCTCGTCTACGACGAGCTCACGAGCGACCACCCTGTCGACCTCACGCGCTGGCAGGTTGTGAACTGCTACGCCGGCCGCGTCGGGCTCATCAACTCGGGCGGCGAGTCGCGGGGCGCCGGCGACCTCGCCCAGGCCGTGCGGACCGCTGTCATCAACAAGCGGGCCGGCGGCATGGGGCTCATCGTCGGCCGGAAGGCCTTCCAGCGGCCCATGGACGAGGGGGTGGCGCTCATCAACGCCGTGCAGGACGTCTTCCTCGACTCGTCGATCACCGTCGCCTGAGGACGAGCGCACCGCCCGCAGCCGCTGCCCACCCCGCCGCCCGGCGTGCGCCGGCTGAGCCGCTTCGGATGCCAGGCCGACCACCCGCTCCGGCACCGGCCGACCACCTGGTTAAACCGTCAACCTCCGCGAGCGCGCATGTAGTCTGAATTGAAAGCACGCGAGCCGAGGGCCAGTTACGTGACGAGCAGCACAGAGACGGCACACCCACATCGGGTCGAGGCGATCGACCAGGTAGTGATCCGTTTCGCCGGGGACTCCGGCGACGGCATGCAAGTCACAGGTGATCGCTTCACGAACGAGAGCGCCCTCCTCGGGAACGACCTGTCGACGCTCCCCAACTTCCCGGCCGAGATCCGTGCGCCAGCCGGGACGCTCGCAGGCGTGTCCGCCTTCCAGGTCCACATTTCCGACCACGACATCCTCACGCCTGGCGACACCCCGAACGTCCTCGTCGCCATGAACCCTGCGGCCCTCAAAGCCAACGTGGCAGACCTGAGGAACGGCGCCACGATCATCATCAACAAGGACGCCTTCGACGACCGCTCGATCGAGAAGGCCGGTTACTCCGCCGACCCGCTCTCGGACGGGAGCCTCTCCCACTTCAAGGTGTACGAACTCCCCATGACCTCGCTCACGCTCGAGGCGTGCAAGCCGACAGGGGCGAAGCCCCGCGACGCCGAGCGGAGCAAGAACTTCTTCGCTCTCGGAGTCCTCAGCTGGCTCTACCAGCGCCCGACGGACACGACGCTGCGCTGGATCGACGAGCGCTTCGGGCCGAACGGCACCGTCGCCGAAGCCAACAGGCTGGCGTTCCGGGCCGGCTACCACTTCGGCGAGACGGCCGAGCTCTTCGACGTCGC
>JAJYVX010000307.1 GCA_021791795.1 Actinomycetes bacterium
CGCCGCGCGCGACGCCTGGACCGCGGCTGTCGCCCGGATCCCCTCCGACGTGGAGACCGCGTCGGCGGTCGCGTCCGGTGCGGCGCTCCAGGAGTCCGCGTGGACCGACCGCACGCTCGCCGCCGGCCTCGCACGGCTCGCGATCCCGGTGCTGGCGGTCGTCGGGAGCCTCGACGCCGTGTTCCCTCCGGCGGACACGGCCGAGATCGTCGCCGCCATCCGCGGGTCCAAGGAGGTCGTGTTCCCCGGCGTCGGCTACGCGTCGATCATCGAGGACGAGGCGCAGTTCGTCCTCGCGTTGGAGAAGTTCACGGGCTCGCAGGGCAGCTGACCCGCGTGTTCCGGTCCTGCGCGACGCGTCGCGCGACAGACTCGCCGTTCGACAGCGTGCGGGCGAGAGGACTCGAACCTCCACCCCCGAAGGGACCGGGACCTAAACCCGGCGCGTCTGCCAATTTCGCCACGCCCGCATCCGACCGCGAAAGGCTAGTGCGGAGCAATCGCGCGCCGGCACGAGCACGCACGGGTAGCCTCGCGCCATGACTGCAGACCGCTTGCCGCCCGCACTCGAGAGCGCCGCAGCGTCGCCGATGGGCGACCCCGCCGGAGACATCTACCAGCGACTACTGAGAGAGCGCATCGTGTTCCTCGGCACCCAGGTCGACCAGACGTCGGCCAACTTGATCTGCGCCCAGCTCCTCCTGCTCGAAGCCGAAGACCCGGACCGGGACATCAACCTCTACATCAACTCGCCGGGCGGGTCGGTCACCGACGGTCTCGCGATCTACGACACGATGCAGTACGTGCGGTGCGACGTGGCGACCATCTGCCTCGGCCTGGCTGCCTCGATGGGGCAGTTCCTCCTCTGCGCCGGTCAGCCGGGCAAGCGCTACGCGCTCCCGCACTCGCGGATCTTGATGCACCAGCCGTCGGGGCAGATGCAGGGCCAGGCCGCCGACATCGCGATCCAGGCCGAGCAGATCGTCTACCTGAAAAGGATGATGGCGGAGCGGATCTCGTTCCACACGGGACAGCCGGTCGAGCGGATCGAGGCGGACTCCGACCGGGACCGCTGGTTCACTGCCGAGGAGGCACGCAGCTACGGCTTCATCGACCAGGTGATCGACCGGTCGACCCTGCAGCGGAGCGCCGCGTCCGCGAGCTGACCGGTCGGCGTCCGAGCTGGCTCGCGGCGGTCCCGACCGGGGGCTCGAGCCCGAGCGTCGAGGTGGCGACGCCGGAGTGCGTGGAGTCCTGCCGCCACGTCGGCCAGGGCGGCGGCGTGCCGGGAGTTGCCGGGAGCGGGTAGTCGAACAGCTTGCCCGTGCCGGTCACCTCGTGCGGGCCGCCGCAGGTCTCGAAGAGCCGCCAACCGGTGCCGGGACCGGAGCCGGTGACGTCCGCGACGGTCGGGGCGTTCTGGTCCGAGCAGGTGTTGATCGGATCGGCGGCGCTCGTCCCGAACATGAAGGCCCCCGTGGCACCGTCGAGGGGGTAGAGCCCTCCCGCCGAGCCGACGACGACGTCGTTGCTGCCGGACCCCGTGAGGTCGACGAGGATCGGCGACGCGAAGTCGTCCGGACCGGACACCGTCGTGCGCCAGAGCCGCTGGCCAGTTCCGGACCAGGCGTAGACGTACGAGCTGCCGACCGACGACGAGACCGTGCACGCGACGCACCAGGACGTGTCGACGACGTCGGGCGTCGAGGTCCCGGCGAGCACCCCGATCGCCGGCGAGCCGAACACCGGGCCCGCCGTCGTCACGGGCCACCCGGCGACGCGGGCGCCGTTGTCGGCGTAGTAGGCGAAGACCTTGTCCGAGCCCGACGTGTAGGGCGGCGGGTAGCCGAAGCCCGTGCCGACGACGACCGCAGGGCGCCCTGTCGAGTTGATGACGCCGACAGCCGGGCTCGACCAGACGGTCTGCTGCTCGCAGTGCTGCCACACGAGCCGAGGCGCGCCCGCTCGGTAGGTGAAGTCGTAGACGAAGCCGCCATGGCAGCCGTCGCGCCCGCTCGCGTCGCCGCCCGTGAAGATGTCTTCCGCCCCCGACGGGCCGCGCACGTGGAAGAGCGCGGGCGAGGACCAGATCGTGTCCTCGGTCTGGAAGGGAAAGCCCGGGACGAGGGTCCCGTCGGGCGTGATCGCGTAGAGCTCGTGGTCCCAGGAGCCGAACACGATGTCCTGCTGGCCGTCGCCGGTGATGTCCCCGACCGCCGGCGTCGAGAACACGGCCTCGTCGTAGCCGTCGGGGTAGGGGGCGTTCGTCCACTCGTTGTAGATGTCCTGGGTGTGGAACACGAAGCGGACGGTGCCGTTGGCATTGAACGCGATCAGCCCGCCCTGCTGGTCTCGTACATAGGTCGAGCCTGCGCCGACGATGATCGTCGGCGGCTTGTCCGGGCCGTCGAGATAGGCGACCGTCGGGCTCGACTCGATCGCCGTCGGGACGCCGGGCGCGATGTCGGCCGGCTCGGGCCAGCCGGGCATGTTCGCACCTGTCGCTGCGTTGACGACGTAGACGTAGCCGCTCTCGGAGCCGAACACGACGACTTGCGTGCCGCCGATCGTCGCGACCGTCGGCGAGCTGAACGCGACCGGTCCGACCGTGTCGACCCACGCCGGTGCCGGGAACCCGGCGGACTGTCGAGGGGCCGCGGCGACGGCTGCGGGCGCGGCGAGCCCTGCGGCGGTCGCGATCGCGAGGCAGGCGATGCCGACCCGTCGTGCGAGGCGGTGGCGGAGCGCGGCGCGAGTGCGTGCTGCGTTTGGCATGGAGTGATCCTGCCCGACCCGGCGGGGGGTGTGGGATCGCTCGGCCGGGACGGGGGTGCGGGGCCGCCGACGCGCCATCACCTACGATGCCGTCGTGCAC
>JAJYVX010000308.1 GCA_021791795.1 Actinomycetes bacterium
TCAGGACGGGCGAGGCGTCGCCCTTCGGGTGCCGCTCCTGGGCACCGCCTCCCCGGACGGCCGAAGCCTGGCGACGATCGTCAAGGAGGCACTCGACTCCGTCCAGGTCGACATCACCGGAGCCGACCTGCTGCTCGATCTGCGGCAGATTCCCGAGGACGCCGAGATCGACGCCGAGGACCTCGTGCCGCTGATCGAGGATCTCGCCGCGGTCGGGAGGTGGCGCAACGTCGTCCTGCTCGGCACCAACATGCCCCGGTCGCTCGGCGGCGGCGTGGTCGAGGCGGGAACGGTGGGGCGCCTGCCCCGCAAGGAGTGGCTGCTGTGGCGAGCCATACGTGGCTCGCGCATCTCGCGCGTCCCCACCTACGGCGACTACGCCGTGCAGCATCCCGAACCGCCGCTCGACATGGCCGAAGTCCAGGTTCCCCACGGCATCCGCGCGGCCATTCGCTACACGCACGAGACCGAGACCGTCATCCCCCGTGCCAAGGAGCCGCGGCGCATCGAGGGCCGCGAGCAGTACCGCCAGCTCTGCAGCATCCTCGTCGCGCAGCCCGAGTTCTCCGGGCGCCGTTACACCTGGGGCGACGAGCAGGTGGCGGACTGCGCCGGCGGCTTGTGCGAGCCGGGCTGGGAGAACCACTGGCGGGCGGCCGGCACCTCCCATCACCTCCGCTTCGTCGTAGATCAGCTCGCCCGGGTCAGGTGACCGCGAACCGGCGGGAGGGAATGCGCGCCCGCCCCGCATCGCGTCCCAGCAGGGTCTCGCGGACCACCCGCCTCAGCGAGTCGACGTCGAGCAGCGCCACCAGCATCTCCCATAACCGGAACCGGCCGGTGCGGGGATCGGGGACGCTGCCCAGCTCGCAGAGGGCAGCGTACGCCTCGTCGCGCCAGAGGAGGCGTACCAGCGTCTCGGGGTCGACGTTGTGATTGTGCTCGGGCTCGCGCAGCGTCATGAACGACAGTCCCTCGTCGATGAGCTGGACGCCCCACCATGGAGGCAGGATCTCCAGGGCTCTGTCGACGTGTCGCAGGGCGAGGACGGCGTGGCACCGGTCGAAGACCCGGGTGTAGGCGTCGGCCTGGCGCGGCAGTCGCTTGAGGCTGTCCCGCTCGGTCTTAATCTCGAAGCCATCCATGGTCGTGCCGATGAGGGCGACATCCGCACGCTCGTTGGACACCGGCACCCAGAACTCGAAGACAGCCTCAGCCGAGGGCGGAGCGCCAGCCAGGACCTCGGCTCGCAGCGAGTAACGGACCTCGGCCTCGGTCACCATGGTCGGCGCCGGCCATGCCTGTCGGAAGACGTCGAGGGCAGCCATCGGCCGGCGGACGCGCCCGACCAGCGGGGAGGAGGCAGAACGCCCGTCGAGTTGACTACGAACATGTGTTCGATTGTACGAACGGGGTGTGACAGCAGTCTGTCGGCGGGCGATGCACTCGGCGACGATAGCCCGGGAGACCGGCGTCAGGCCAAGACTCATCAGGTCCCTCGAAGAGCTGTCGCAGGTGTGCGTGGGTCTGGACCGTCCGCACCCGGAAACGGCGCACCTCGTTCTTGAGATCGATGCGGTGGATCTGCCCGCCGCCGATGATGATCAGCTCGATGCGCCCGAAATCAGGTACGTGCTTCTCCATAGCGGGCGAGGCCCGCTGCCTTAGGGCCGGGGCATCCTCCGGGCTAGGAGCGTGGGTCAGAACCTCGCCAGATCGACCCTGCGGGATCGACTGGTGAAATGGTCCTTTGACCAGCGCGTTCACCCGGTCGCGATGCTCGCGAAACTCCTGGTGGACAGCGACAATGGGGCCCATGACGACGACCGCCACCGTACGGCTCTTCGACGTGGAGATGGGTGAGGCAGAAACACCGAGACCCGCGGCTCCAGCCGCTGAGGCGAAGACCTTCCGCCGTTACGACCAGTCCCAGTGCTTCTTGCTCCCACCCTCGCTCGACGAGTGGCTCGACGAAGACGACGAGGCCCGTTTCGTCTCCGAGGTCGTCGAGAACCTTCTCGACCTCTCGCCGGTCTACGCCTCCTACGAGTCCGCTTCGGGTGCGCCGCCCTATGACCCCCGCATGATGCTGAAGCTTCTCTTGTACGGCTACGCGACGGGTGTCACCTCCTCGCGCGAGATCGAGCGGTGCTGCAAACGAGACGTCGGCTTCCGGTGGCTTTCGGCCAACGAGGCGCCCGACTACCGCTCGATCAGCCGCTTCCGCCGCCGCCACCTCGATGCGCTCCGACCGCTGTTCCTCCAGGTGCTCGGGCTGTGCGCCAAGGCCGGGCTCGTGCGATTGGGACGCGTCGCCTTGGACGGCACCAAGCTCGACGCCAACGCATCGCGCCACAAGGCGATGAGCTATGACCACATCGTGCCCAAGATCGAAGAGCTCCAGGCCGAGGTGAAGTCCCTGCTCGAAGAGGCCGAGCGTGTCGATCAGGCCGAGGACGAGGCCTTCGGTTGCGACCGCCGCGGCGACGAGCTGTCCGCCGAGCTCTCCCGCAGAAAGAGCCGGCTCGAGAAGCTGCGCGCCGCCAAGGAAGCGATCGAGAACGAGGCCAGGGAGAAGGCCGCGGCAGCGGCACGAAAGAAAGCCGAGGCCGCCGGCACGAGCGAGGAGGAGGTGGACGCTGCGGTCAAGGCGGCGGCCGAGCGGGCAGAGCCCAAGCCCTCGGCCCAGCGCAACTTCACCGACCCAGAGGCCCGGATGATGAAGACGAACCACGGCTTCGATTACGCGTTCAACGCGTAATGCCGATGTCGGCATTACGCGTTTACTGCCGCGCTCCCCGTAATGCCGCACTCAGCCGCTGAAGGACGGGGACCTCCTGGTCACGGAGGGTGCCCTCCTCGACGAGCTCG
>JAJYVX010000065.1 GCA_021791795.1 Actinomycetes bacterium
GTGGACTCGCCGCTTCGGCGCGCGTCCTCATCTTCTCGGCCGTCCTCGTCGGCGCCACGGTGCTGCTCCTCACCGTCGGGCCGCTCTCGACCGACCAGGCAATCCGCCGGATAGCGCCGGTCCCTGTCGTCGTCGCACTCCTCGTGGGGCTGTTCATGGCGGTCAACCTCGCACCGCTCTCGGTGCGCTTCCGGGGAAGGGTCACCCTGATCCTCCTCGAGGAGACTCCGCTGCTCCTCGGCCTCGTGGCCGTGTCCCCGCTGGTCCTCGTCATGACTCGAGTGGTCGCTGATCTCGCGGTGTTCGGTGTCGTGCGTCGTCAAGCAATCTACAAGTGCGGCTTCAACCTGGCGTCCGGCGCGATGAGGACGGCGATCGCCGCGCTCATCTACCGCCCCATCCTCGACTCGCACGGGGTCGTCGGGCCGTACGGCTGGGCTGCGGGCTGGGCTGCTCTCGTGGCGGCGACGCTCTTCTCGAACATCTCCATCGGCGCCGTGCGGCTCCTCTTCCGCCAAAGGCGCGACACGAAGTACGCCGCTTCGAGCCTCATCGGCTCGGCGCTCTTCTCCGTCGCCTCCATCGTCCTCGCCTTCGTCGTGCTCGACGCGGCGGTGCTCGAAGTGTGGGCCATCGCTCCGCTCGTGCTCGTGGCGGTGCTCATCGTCTACGCCTACCGCCAGTACCTGCTTCTCGACGACCGCTTCGGCGCCCTGCAGCAGCTCTACGATTTCTCGCGGTCGGTCGGCGTCATCTCGCTCGAGTCGACGGGGACGGGCTGGGCGATACTCGAGCAGGTGCTCGCCGTCATGCGCACACGGCGAGCGGAGCTCGTCATGAGCGATGGTCCGCACGTGCACCGGCTGTCGCTCCACGCGCAGGCCGGGCGATCGCGCACGACCGAGCCGCTCGACCAGTCGACGCTCGTCGCCCATGTCATGGCGATGGGCGAAGCCGAGCTCATCACCGGGCGCACCGGTCCCCGTGGTCAGGAGGTCGTGGCGGACTCCCTGTTCGGCGAGTTCGAGAACGCGGTGGCGGTTCCCGTGTCGAGCGGGGGGCACATCGCCGGAGTGCTGGTGGCGCTCGACCGGGCAGCCGGCTTCGAAGCCCTGAGCGAGGACGACCTCCGGCTCTTCGAGGCTCTCGCCGCACACGCGGGCAGCACGCTGGAGCGCGCCCGGCTCGTCGAGGAGCTGAGGCTCGAGGCCGAGAGCAAGTCGCATCAGGCCACGCACGACTCGCTCACCGACTTGCCCAACAGGACGCTCTTCCTCGAGTACGCGACCGCCTCGATTGCCGAGACGGGCCGCGCGGCCATCGCGCTCCTCGACCTCGACCGCTTCAAGGAGGTCAACGACACCCTCGGGCACGGCACGGGAGACCGGTTGCTCTGCGAGGTGGCGGAACGCCTCGTCCGCGTCGTCGGCGACCGCGCGTCAGTGGCGCGCCTCGGCGGCGACGAGTTCGCCCTCGTCATCCCCGGCGTCATCGGTCCGGAGGAGGCGATCGGCATCCTCCGGGACATCGAAGCGGCGATATCCCGCCCGGTCCATCTCGACGGCGTGACCCTCGCCATCACGGCGAGCGCCGGCGTGTCGCTCGGGCCGGAGCACGGCGACAACGTGGCCACCCTCCTTCAACGGGCGGACATCGCCATGTACCACGCGAAGGAGCGGCGGTCAGGGATCGAGCTGTACTCCGCCTCCCACGACGGCGCCAGGCAGCGCAAGCTGCTCCTCGGTGGGCAGCTTGCCCAAGCGCTGTCCTCCGGCGACCAGCTGAGCCTCATGTACCAGCCCATCGCTGAGCTCGCCACCGGCCGGATCGTCCGCGTCGAGGCGCTCGCCCGCTGGTACCACCCCGACCACGGCCAGGTGCCGCCGGACGAGTTCATACACATCGCCGAGCAGATGGGACTCATCAGCCGCATCACGGAGTTCGTGCTGCGCGAAGGCTGCAGCCAGCTGTCGAAGCTCCGGCGTGCCGGTTTCGACATCGATCTCAGCGTCAACCTCTCCGGGCAGGACCTGGGGGACCCCACGCTCGTCCCGAAGATCGCGAACGCGCTTTCGGCGAACGAGCTCCTCGCCCGCTGCCTCTCGCTCGAGGTGACCGAGACAGAGGTGATGGAGGACATCGCCCAGGCGAAGGAGGTGCTCGCGGAGCTCGGAAACCTGGGGCTTCGTATAGCAGTCGACGACTACGGCACCGGTTACTCCTCACTCGCGTATCTGCAGAGCCTCCCGCTGGACGAGCTGAAGCTCGACCGCTCGTTCGTCTCGAACATCGCCACGAACCAGGGCAACTGGATCATCGTGAGATCGTCCATCGCCATGGCTCACTCGCTCGGCCTCCTGGTCGTGGCCGAGGGGGCCGAGGACGACCTCACATGCTCGATGCTCGCCCAGGCCGGTTGTGACGAGATGCAGGGCTACTACCTCTCGCGCCCGCTGGCCCCCGCGGACCTGATGCGCTGGCTCTCCTCGCGGCCGAAGCTCACGTTCCCCGAGCAGCCGGCCTCCCATCCTTTGCGCGTCGTCGCTGGTAGAGGGCACGATCTAGTCTGAGCAGCTGCGCGGCGGGGGGCAGGGCGTCGCAAGCAGTCCTGTCGGAATCCCTCGGCGCCTCGTATCCGCGAATGCAAGCCTCCTAGCAGCGGATTCGCGCGCCACAAACGGTGCTTGCGAAGTGTGTGTTGCCAATGAGGCGATTGAGGGTGAATGATGTACGAGCGCGGGGGATTGGAGGGTACCTGTAGCGCGGTGTAAACCCTCGTCTCCCCCGACCGTGCCCTACTGGATGGAAGGGAGGTGGTCGACTTGACTCGCCGTGGCGTTGCATGGCCTTGATCAATTCGGTTCCAAGGCCGATTTAGGCGAAACGTTTGAAGTAACTATCGGCACGGTGGCTCGACGCCTTTAGGACATTTTCGAGCGAGCCACCGTGCCGAGCCGGCGGGGCGGGCCGACCCGGTGGCGTCTGCTGGAGCTGGCCATCGTGCTGTTCCGGCCGGAGCAGTGCTTTGCGGGCGGGCGGGGATCGGCGGGAGTGGCCGTCACACGAGCCCTGCGGGAGAGGGAAGGCGAACACTGCGAGCGGCAGCAGGGGGGCAAGCTGATCAGCGTGACGCCGGTCTCGAGTCTTCGGAGAAGAGCGGAGCGCCGCCATGGTGATCGACGCCGCTGACCCCTCCTCGCACGGCAGCGATCCGGCAAGCAATTCGGCAGGCGCACCACCGACAGCCCCGCCTCCTAAGCGCCGCCTCGGCAGGCGCTTCCGGATCCTCTGGGCGACCTTTGGCTTCACGAGCCTCGGCGACGGCTTCATCTACGGAGCTGTGCCGTTGCTGGCCGTCGTCGTCGACCCCCACCCGGTCGCCGTCTCGACGGTGGTGGCGGCGAACAGCCTTCCCTGGCTCCTGCTCGGCGTGCACGCCGGCGCGATCGCCGACCGGTTCGAGCGGGCACGCGTCATGGCGCTGTCGAACCTGTTCCGGGCCTTCGTGCTCGCCGGCATGACGCTCGTGGTCGCGATGCACACGATCGACCTGCCGCTCCTCATCCTGCTCGTCCTTTCCGAGGCGAGCGGAAGAGCCGTCTACTACGCGGCCTCGCAGGCGGCGCTGCCCGAGCTCATCGAGCAGCGCGACTTCACCCGCGCGAACGGCATCCTCTTCGGCACGGAGGCGGCAACCGAGAACCTCGCCGGTCCGGTGTTCGGGACGATCATCTTCTCGATCGGCCAGGCGCTGCCGTTCCTCTCCGACGGGATCGCCATGACGATCTCCGGCTTCTCGCTGCTCGGGTTCAGGACCAAGCGCCGCGTGAGCGAACCTGCCGCCCCGAAGACCAGGATGTCGGAGGGGCTACGCCACCTCCTCGGCAACAGGGACCTGCGCGTGCTCGTCTCTCTCATCGCCTCGCTCGCTGGACTGCAGGGACTCGTCACGGGCGTGATCGTCCTCGTCGCCACGAAGGACTGGCACGTCTCGACGAGTTTCTACGGGGCGTTCGTCGCCACCCAGGCGGTGGGCAACATGGCAGGCGGCTTCCTCGCCGACAAGGTGGCCCGTTCGTTCGGCACGGTGCAGACGGTGCTCGGCGCCGCGCTTCTGTCTGCCCTCGGGTACTTCGCCATGAGCATCGCCACGAGTTGGCTGTGGGCCGGGGTGGCGTTCACCGGGGTGGGTTTTGCTGTTGGCTGCGGCGGCGTGGTCGCCGTCTCGCTCCGCCAGCGGCTCACGCCCGACGAGCTGATGGGAAGGGTGACCTCTGCCTGGCGCGGGCTCGTCTGGGGAGCCGGACCACTCGGGGCGCTCGCCGCCGGCGGCCTCGCTGTCGCAGGCGGGTTAAGGCTCCCGCTCTACCTGGCGGCCGGGCTCCAGCTCCTCGCAGCCTGCGTACTCGCGCGGCCTCTGGTTCGTGCGATCGCCGCCGTCGAGCGGAGAGGAGAAGGGGAGGCGCGGGAGGCGGGGCAGTCCGCCGCGCCAGCCTGACTCGTCGCGACGCGCCTGCTGCGGGCGCACCGCGGCTCGTCTGCCTGCAGCCGGTCCGCTTCCTTCGCGCACCACGCTCACCCCGGCCGAGCCGGCATGACACGATGAGGCATGCCTTCGGCCTTTCCTCAACGCGCACAGGTCGTCATCGTCGGCGGCGGCGTGATCGGCGTCTCGATCGCCTACCACCTCACGAAGCTCGGTTGGCGCGACGTGCTCGTCCTCGAGAGGCACGCCATCACAGCCGGGACGACATGGCACGCGGCCGGGCTCATCACGTCGGCCGGCATGACCGACGATGCCTCGTTGTTCATGAGCATCCACTCACGCGAGCTCTACGCCCGTCTCGAGGAGGAGACGGGCCTGTCGACGGGGTTCCGGCGCTGCGGGCACCTGCACGTGGCGACGATCCCCGAGCGGGTCGAATCGCTCCGGCGGGAAGCGGCCTACGCGAAGCGGTTCGGCCAGGAGTCCCACGAGGTCGGTCCGTCCGAGATCGCGGAGCTCTGGCCGATCGCCGACACCTCCGACATCCTGCGCGGCTTCTACGTACCGGTCGAGGGGCGGGCGAACCCGTACGACGTCGCCATGTCGCTCGCTCGCGGCGCTCGGACGGGCGGGGCCACGATCACAGAAGGCGTCAGCGTCACCGGCATCACCCGCGACGGCGACCGGGTCACGGGCGTGATCACCGACCAGGGGACCGTCGAAGCCGAGACAGTCGTCCTCTCGGCCGGCATCTGGAGCAGGCAGCTCGGAGACGCCATTGGAGTCTGCGTCCCCCTCCAGGCGGCGGAGCACTACTACCTCATCACCGAGCCGTTCGGCGTCAGCCCCGACCTCCCCGTGCTCGAGGACCCCTCCACCTACGGCTACTACCGGGAGGAGACCGGCGGCCTGCTCGTCGGGTTGTTCGAGCCGGATGCGCGGGCCTGGAACCTCGAGGCGATCCCGGCCGACTTCGCCTTCGGGGAGATCGAGCCCGACTGGGAGCGGGTGGGCCCGTTCGTCGACGCGGCGATGGCGCGCGTGCCCGCCCTCAAGAACGTGGGTGTGAGGAAGTTCTTCTGCGGACCGGAGTCCTTCACCTCCGACGTGCACCCACTCCTCGGCGAGAGCCCGGAGGTCCGCGGCCTCTTCACCGCGACCGGCCTCAACTCGCTCGGCATCTTGCTCGGTGGCGGCGTGGGCGCGGTCATGGCCGACTGGATAGTGAACGGCCACCCGCCGATGGACCTCGGCGGGTACACGATCGACCGGACGAGCCCCCACGAGGCGACCCCGAGGTTCCGCCGGGACCGCACCGTCGAGCAGCTCGGCGTGCTCTTCGGCGACGCCTACGCGCCCGGATGGACCGCCGCCACAGCCCGCGGTGTGCGGCGCTCGCCGGTGCACGAGAGGCTGGTGCGCCACGGGGCCCGTTTCGACACGACGACGGGCTGGGAGTGGGCGGACTTCTTCGCCGGCGAGGGGCAGCCCGTGCCCGAGGTCGCGCAGTCCTGGGGACGCCAGCCCTACTGGTCCCTCGTCGAGGAGGAGCACCGAGCGGTCCGCGAAGCGGTCGGTCTTCTCGACATGTCCTTCATGTGCAAGTTCGTCGTCGAGGGCCGGGATGCCGCGGCAGTCGTCGACCGCGTCGTCGTCTCGGATGCCGCCGGCGCTCCTGTCGGCCGGGTCGTCTACACGGCCGCATGCCACGGGGGAGGCGGCATGTGGGCGGACCTGACCTTCACCCGGCTCGCCGAGGACAAGTTCCTTGTCGTCGGGACCGACCTCGTGTCGCGGAGGCTCGAGGCGCTCCTGCGCCGTGCGGTCGGCGATGCCGACTTCGCCACCGTCACCGACGTGACGGCCGGCTATGCGCTCTTCAGCGTGCAGGGACCACGCTCGCGAGAGCTCGTGTCGCGGCTCACGTCTGCCGACCTGTCGAACGAGGCCCTCCCTTACCTGAGCTCCCGGTACGCGGATGTCGGCTACGCGCCGCAGGTATGGGTGCAGCGAGTGACCTATGTGGGCGAGCTCGGCTACGAGCTCCACGTCCGCGCGGACCTGGCGCTTGGCGTCTACGACGCGCTGTTCGAGTCCGGTTCCGACCTCGGCCTGCGCAACGTGGGGATGTCCGCCCTGAACGGTCTGCGCATCGAGAAGGGCTACCGCGACTACGGGCATGACATCAGCAACGACGACACGCCTCTCAGCGCCGGGATCGGCTTCGTCGTCGACTGGAAGAAGGCCGCGTTCCCCGGTCGTGATGCGCTCGTCAGGCAGCGCGACGCCGGCACACCCACCGAGCGTCTCGTCAACGTCCTCCTCCTCGATCCCGAGCCGCTCCTCTGGCACAACGAGGACGTCCTCCACGATGGCGAGGTGGTCGGTGAGGTGGAGGAGGGTGCCTACGGCTACACCCTCGGCGGGGCCGTCGCCATCGCGACCATGCGACACGAAGCCGGCGTGACAGCCGACTGGCTCGCTGCTGGGCGCATCGAGGTCGTCGTGGACGGTCGTCCGTGCCCTGCACGCGCCCAGCTCGGCCCGCTCTACGACCCCAAGCGCGAGCGCATCAGAGCCTGACGAGGGCCCGCGCGGTGGCTTAGAGTGTCGGCGACGGGCGTGGATGACTTGAGAGGAGGGTCCGTGCGAGCGTCAGCCACGACGGTCGTCGTCCTGGTCTTCTTCGTCCTGTCAGGCACCCGTTGGATATCACCGGGGTTGCGGGCGCACGAGGCAGAGTTTCGCCGTGCATGGGTCCAGCACTTCGGTGCGGGTGAACCGCCGAAGAGCACCTACAAGGCGTGGTACAAGCAGTGGAAGCGGACGGGCATCAGCCCGCCCGAATGGATAGCCACCCTCGGAGGCGGCGCGCCGCGGAGCCGGCTCGTCTGAGGCGTCCTGTCTTGTCTCTTCTGGCCCGCGGTCGGGTCTTGCGGCTCCTTCCTTAGCCGCCTAAGCCGTCGGCTTCGTCACCCCCCAGCGTGCCGCTCGTGGCTTGCTGCTCGGTCTGCCAGGCGCGAGGTCTGCGATTGCCGAAGCTCGGAATGTACGGACGACCTCTACCGTTCCGCCGGATCGGCCTTCTGTTGCCGAAGCTTGGAATGTAGGGTCGGATCATCGTCGGCGCGCTGTCGAGAGGTTCGACGGCCAGGTCGGAGTTCGCGCTCCCGTCGGGCTCGAGGGCCAGGTCCACGGCCGCGCGCCCGTCAGGCTCGGCGGCGGGTTGCTCGACGGCGACGGCCTCCGTTGCGGCAACGTCCTTCGCGACGCCCTCGGCAGGCTCGCCGGGAACGTCCTTCGCGACGCCCTCGTCAGCCTCGACGGCAGGTTGCTCGGCGGCAATGTCGTCGGCTGGCATCGCCTCGGTTCGTCCTGGCTCCATTCGGACCGGCACGGTCGAAATTGGGTCGAGTGGATCACTCCCGAACCAGTCCGACGCCGTCCAGTCTGGTTTGGACGACCGTGACTCTCGTTGATCGGGCTCGGACGGCCGTAAGGCTCGCCGATCGGACGCGGGTGCTCCTTGTTGGATCGTATCTGGCGCTGGCGGGTGAGTTTCCGGCGGCTCCGAGTACGGCGGGATAGTCGGTGGTGGCTCGGTCATTCTTCGAGTCATCTCCTCTCGGCTCGGTTGAGCGGCGACCAGTGGGAAGGATCGCACCACCCTCGCTGCGGAGGACGCGAGCCAATTGGCCGCGAGCGCCACAAGAAGGATGAGCACAAGGTCGAACAGTGCGTTGAAGGCGGCCATGTGCTTGGTCACCCCGACGAGGCCGTCGCCGATCGGCACCTCGATGAAGGCCACGGCTGCGGTCAGGGCGATGGCTATGAGCACTTCGGGTGCGAAACCAGTCTTCTCCTGGTCGGCCGTCGCTCGGTACAGGCGCCAGAGTGCGACTGCTCCCATCACGATCGCCATGAGCAAGACGATGACGATGAACCACAGCGCATCAGGGAGGATGCGGTGCACGAGTGTCCATGGCGAGTTCGGCAGGAATTGCGAGTTCGGCGGGTTGCCGAACGCAAGGTTCCCGAGTCCTGGGCGCAAGCTGAAGGCACTCTTACTGGTCTGCTGAGCTATCGAGCCGAGTGCCCCTGGGTGGGTCACGTAGAACCCGATGACGTTGCCCGTGGAGACATGGGTGTACAGCGGCTGCACTGCAGGCGCGGTGAGACCGCTGTTCGACGCCGAGGCATCGGTACCGGCATACCTCGCGAGGTTTGCCGGCAGGCCGAGAGAGGCGAGGGCGGTCGTCGGTTTGCTCACACGCAATATCCCGTCGAACACGCTCTGGTAGAGCACATACCGGCCGTAGTACGGCTCGAGCGACAGCCAGCTCCAAAGCCCGGACAATCCGATGCCTATCGAACCACCGAACGCGGCGACCGTCTGCCAGCCGCCGAGGCAGCGAACAGCGAGGGCCAGGCCGAGAAGGAGCAGGATGATGGCGATCGGCAGGTCCTCGGGCTTGGCACCGGCCGCCATCGCGCCAGCGATCACGAAGCCGGCGAAAGGCAGCCAGGGTCGCCGCGCCATCGTTGTACAGACGGCGCAACCGAAGGCCATGAGGAGGAACGCGATCTCCGCGGGCTCGGAGTAGAAGGAGTTGAGATAGAGGATGTAGCCCGGGTCGCTGAAGGCGAGCGCCAGAAGTGCGACGGCCACAAACCGGGCTCTTCGCGGAAGTGCTCTCGTTGCGGCGACGAGAGCGGCGAGCCCGAGGATCCAGGCGATGGCGTTGACGACTCCCATCCACCGTATGTCGAAGTAGCCGGACGAAAGCAGCGAGTGGAGGTCTACGGCCGTCCGGATGAGCACGGTCTGCGAGCTGTGATAGCAGCAGTAGAAGTCGTGGACGGCAGGGGTCTGGAAGAAGCTCGGTGTCACGCCGAGTTGCCCGGGGGTCCCGTTCGTCCGGTAAAGCGTCGTCAGGTTGTAGGGGCTGTACGGTTGCGATGCCACAGGCGCGATCCGCATCGGAACGAGGAGTCGCTCATAGTCGCCTTGGTTCGCGAGCCCGCGGACCGGAGTGCCGAGCACCTGCCAGAGGATGAACATTGCCGCTGCTGCCAGGAAGATGAGTTCGTACGGTCCGTACCAGCGCGTACGTGTACTGGTCGGCCGCGTTGCCTCTTCAGGACGACGAACGTCCTCTCTTGGTCTCTCCAGCAGCAGCAAAGCCATCTAACCGCTCCCCGCCGACTCCGAACAGCAGCAACCTGACGGGCTCAGTCGCCTTTCATCACTTATGACATAGAAATCGACAGCTTTAGTCGAATACCTGAGCCGGAGCCTGCTGCGACTCCTAACTTCTCTGCCTCCCGTGCTGGCTCCACGCCCAGATGCGCAGCGCTGAAAGGTCGGCGTTCGAGGTGGCCGTCATCTTGCTCGCCTTGACAACGCTGACGAGCGCCTCGTGGACAGGTGGCTCGAGTTCGAGGAGGCTGAGGCTCAAGAGCACGCCCGCGTAAGGCTCGAGCGGTTGGCCACTCAGCTCATTGATTGCGGCGGCTCGCTTCATCGGGTCGGGCTCGAGCAGGGCGGCGTCCAGCCGCTCGCGGAGCTGACGACGACGCTCCCGCCGGCGTCCCAGCGGCAGGCGGAAGGGAAGCAGGACCAAGACGAGCCCGACGAGAGCCAACAGCGAAAGTGCGATGCCTGCGAGCTCGACGTGGGAGAAGTGGTAGGTGAGAAGCACCGTCGCCGTCGTGCCCTTGGGCAGCGGGATGTACATCATCCCCGGTCCCGCCATCTCGGTGGCGACCGCTTTCCCGTTGAGGGTTGCGTGCCAGTCCTTTGATATGGACTCTCTCACGAGCACGCCACGGCCCGACCCGATGGCCTGCACTCGTTCCGCCTGCACTTGGGACTTCGAGCGACTAGCGGCGACCGGACGCGGCGAGGCACCGATGAGGCGAGCAAAGAGTTGGCTCTCTGCGGCGTTCTTGAACACTGCAATGTGGTAAGGGAGGTTGAGGCCGCTCCAGAACACGGTGCCGGAGCCGACCGAGCGGCTGGCGAGCACCACGGATCCGGTGCTGCGCAGTACGGCCTTCGATCCGGGTTCAAGTTTCTGTGCCGTCACCACCTGCCAGCTCCCGGTACTTGCGTAGTCGGGGGGAGAGAAGCCGCGCAGCTGCCTGCGCTTGAGGTAGCCGCGGGGTGGCACGCTGAACTTCCAGCTCTGGTAGACGACCTTGATGTTCGTGGACTTGACCGGCAAGAGCCCTGACGAGGCCGGAAGTGGGGAAGTCGTCCCCTCGTCCCCCTGATCGACGAACAACCGGCCACCGTGGGTCACGTATGAAGAGAGAAGAGAATTAGCGGCAGCCGGATCCGGATCGGTAGCTCCGTAGATGACGACACAACTCGCGCTCTGGAGCTCGCTCGCGGTGAGCGCACTCAGCGAGGATCCCGCGTAGAGCGGAACCACGCGTCTGCTGTTGACGTTGCCGTCTGCGAGCGCCTGAAGGAACAGCTGGTAGTGCTGCGAGTCGCCCACGAAGAGCGCCGTTGGAGCATTCGACACGGAGACGATCGGGCTTGGGGACTTCACCCTGTAGACGGTCAGGTACGGCTCCGTGGCCGCAAGCGCGAACAGTGCCTTGTGTCGCGCATACACCGGCTCAGCGCTGCCCTGCGAGAGGAAGATCCAGCGACCGGCGTACCAGTCGAGGAGGAAGAGGCGTTCGTCCGGATTCCACGTCGTGGTACTGGTCGCCTCCTGGAGCCAGGTGAGCCACTGCGGGTTGAGCTCGGCCTGGTCCTCGTAGCCTCCGGTCTGCGGCGTGGTCGTCCATGTGTTCAGGGCCTCGGCAGCCAGCGGAGCATCCGCGACGATCCGGAAGTCCTGGGCGTTGTGGGTGAGCGCGGCCGCCGCCTGAACCGAGTTCAGTCCCGGCCCTTGGAAAGAGACTGCGCCAGCAGGCAACAGAGGCAGGACGATCGCGAAGCCCGCCACGCTGGCTGCTCCGGCGAGTGGTGGCACGGATCGCACCCAATGGGGCAACTTCAGGTGCCCGGAATGAATCGCCACACCGACAGTCATGCCACCGGCACCGGCGAGGAGCCACTCCGGATACGTGAGGAGCGTCTGCGGATCGAGACCCTGGATGTAGGGGAAGTTGGTCCAGAGATGGCCGGCGATGCAGTACAGCACAGCTACGGCTCCTGCCGCTGCAAGCATTCCTGCGACGAGGAGCCCGCCCTGCACTCGCTTGGCGTCCTCCCTCTCGCCTGGGTCGGCCAACGAGCTCTTGATGCCTGGCAGCACAACCTGGGGCATTCGCAGCACACGCCGAGCCCTTACGAAAAGGACGATCCCGAGCACAAGGAGCACCACGATCACGGCGTCGAAGGTCGGGCTGAAGGACGCAAGGTCATTGCCGGAGGGCCAGACGAGGCTCTGCCAGGGCGTCGGCTGCAGAGCCAAGTCGAACAGGCTGTGCGGCCTCGTGCCGAAGAAGTAGGGCACGTAGAAGAAGCCGGCGAGGCTGATCGTGCCGGCTGCAAGGACGGCCACGTCGCGAAGGATGCTCGACCGCTTCTCTGCCATGGCGAGCATGACGAGGGCGGCAAGGCCACCGCCGAGCACCGCCGCGAGAGGGTGCACGACTCCCGAAAGCGCAAGCACGAGCGCAACGACAGCGAGCCGTCGCCGGCTTGGTCTCCTGGCGTAGGAGGGGACGAGTGAAAGGGCGAGTGCGGCAAAGCCCATTCCGAGCAACCTCGGGTAGAGCCCGTCTTGAAGAACTTGCCCCCACTGGGTTGGTCCGCTGAGAACCAGCGCGACTGCTACCAGCGCGCCCACCCGACTGTGCGAGACCGACCAGACGAAGGCGTAGAGGCCGACCACGATCATCACGAGTGACACCGCCGCGACGAGGAGCATGGAGCGCGACGGCGAGATGTGGAACAGCGACGGGAGCGTTGCGACGACTGCGTGGTAACCCGGCGGGTATGAGCCGACGAAACTCGGAGAGCCTGCATACCATGCCGCGTTCCAGTTCACGTGCGGATACGTGGCAGTGATCAGGTGAATCTTTGCCAGGTGGCCCGGCGCGTCATAGCCCTTCGGTGCTCCGGTGAACGCGCCGCTCCACACGCCGATCACGATGGTTGTCACCGTGATCGCAGCCAGGCTCAGCAGATGAGCAAGGAGAGATGCCGCACGGCGCCCGGGTGACATCGGTGCCGCGTCCCTCGACGTTCCGGGGCCTTTGGCCGCGAGCTCGACGGCAGGGCCAATGGGCTCCGCCACCTTTGGAGCACCTCGATGGTTGTCCGCCGTGACAGTCACTTGAGCCAGGTCCCTGAAGCCTTCCGGTCTCGGCCGCACAAAACTGCGGACCGCATCGACTGTATGCAGCGGCAACCAAGACGCGACATCGTGCAGGACGTCACCACGCTCGGTGAACGCCCGGTCACTCTAGGCGCTAATTCTAGCCCGCTACCGCCGAGCTTGCTGTCGCCGCTGACCGTCGTTCTCGCAGGTCGCGGCCGAACCTGCGGCTCAAGTGGAGGCCTCGATCGTCCGAAGTACTTCTCGCAGCAACGCGGACGAGCTTGACAGGGACGGCGTGTTCAATCGGCACCTTTCTCAGGTGGGTAGGCGGCGGACGACGAGACGGCTGACCGCCGTTGCGAGCCGATCGGCAGTTGCCGCCACGCTTGTCGGTGGTCTACTCGCAGGAGCCACCGGGAGTCGGCCCGCCTCCGCTCGCCAGCCCGTCGAATCGAAGGCCCCTCTTCGCGGCCTCTCGTCGCGGCAACGCTTGGAGATAACCGCCGAGGCGAACTGGATCCTGGTCCACGGGGAGCACGGGCGGTCCAGTCTTGTCAAGAACGGGGCGGCTCCAACGCGAGCGACCCCCTATCTGTCGAACTACGCAGCGATGGGTCTGGCGCGGGCCTACGAGGCGACTGGCGACGGGTTGTACCTGCGGGTCGGTTGGAGGTACCTGCATCTCTTCGCCGCTTCCCAGCGCACAGGCGAGCAGTACGTCCGCGGGTGCGGTCAGAGCCCCGGCGGTGCGTCGTACGGTTCGGGCGAACCCGAGGCATCCACAGACTCCTGCGCGTCGACGTTCCTCATCGCTGCGTGGACGTTGTGGGCAGCGGCTCCCTCGTGGAGCCGGTGGGAGCAGCCGTGGCTCGGCCCGGCGGTCGACGTGGCGCTGCAGCAGTTGCGGTCGGATCGGCAGGCGAGCCGCCTGTTCGCCCTCCAACCAGGGGAAGATGTGTCCCTCTTGTCCAACATCGGCGAGGACTACGGAGGACTGATCGCCGCGACCCGCCTCCTCGCGGCAACTCATCAGTACGCGATGCAAGCGAGAGCGGACGCCTGGGCAGGGGCGCTCTTCGAGGCGGCGAGGTCGCTCATGTGGAACGCGACAGCCGCCTCGTTCGACTGGCGCTGGACGCCAAAGGCATCGAGCCCGAGCAACCTCGCTCAGGCTCTCGATCCGGACGCTGTGTCCCAGCTGTGGGCGATCGCCTACGGGTTGGCTCCTGCGTCTCAGGGAGCGAGGCTGTTGGCGGCGGTGCAACATGCCCAACCAGGGCTTGACCCTCACAGGCTCACTCGGGCGACACCGCCGATGTGGTTGTGGGCGATGCAAGCGCTGGGACACGAAGCGCAGCCAGAAAGACTGGCATGGGCCCTCGCAGGGTTGGCCCGACGTAGCCATTGGGTGGCGCCACTCACGACAGCGAGCGCCGGGCAGCTCATCGTCGTGCAGACCGGCGGAATCGACCTCGGCTCCGCCCGGGCACCTTCGAAGGCGCAACTGGCCGAAGCAGTGCTCCCCCGCTCAGTGGATGAGGTGATCGGCACGGCAAACCAGGCCAACACGTCGGAGGCGGCGGCTGCTCCCTTCGGGATGCTCGAGCTCGGCCCAGAGCAGTCCAGCGTCTACGTGGCCAACTATGCAAGCTCAGGATCGATATCTGGACTGTCGTTGACCAACGTGAACGGTGTCGGCTGCCGTCTCTTCGGTGACGTGCCGATCCTGCCGTACTCGGGACGCGTCGGGTCGTCGCCGGGACACCTCACCACAGGCTTCAGCACCGCAGCAGCGGCGCCCGGTTCATGGGACGGCACGGTCGGAGACGTGTCCGTGCGAGCGGGAGCCACCACTCGTACGGCGATCGCCACCTTGAGGTTTCCTGCGGGCAGGCCGGCTGATCTCATCGTCAAGGCGGGCGCCTCACCGAACGGCAATACTGCTGCTGCCGTTCGGCTGGCATCCTCGAGCGAGGTAACCGGATCAGCCTCTTCCTCCGGCTTCTGCGGCCAGCCGGCCAAGTACACGGTCTACTTCGCCCTTCAGTCCTCGATCCCGTTCAAGTCCGCGAATGTGTACCGAGCTCACGGTCGGGGAGCCGGTGCAGTGCTCGGCTACGGTACGCCGCCGTCGTCGTTTGCCATCTCGATCAAAGTCGGAATCTCCTACGTCTCGGTCGCCGGTGCCGAGGCGAACCTGTCTACCGAGGATCCTTCGTGGTCAACGCCAGCTGTACAGGCCTACACCGCCTCACAATGGGCGCAGCTTCTCGGCCGTGTGCGTGTTCGGGGCGGGACAATCGCCAAGCGAGAGGTGCTGTACACGGCGCTGTACCACTCGCTGCTCGCACCCGAGACCTTCTCGGACGCCGACGGTCGCTACCTCGGCTTTGACGGGCACGTTCACACCCTTCCGAGAGGCGAAACGCAATTCAGCGAGATCTCAGGCTGGGACGTACAGATCTCCCAGTTTCCGCTCCTCTGCCTCGTCGTTCCCGGGGAGGCGGCTCAGATCGCGCAATCGCTCGTGCGCGACTACGAGCAGGGTGGGTGGCTGCCGCGCTGGCCGGTGGCTGCTTCTTACACGGGAGTGATGGAGGGTGATCCTGCCGACGCGATACTCGGCGAGGCCGTCGCATTCGGCTGCACCAACGGCCTCGACATGCGCGCGGCGGCCCAGGCCGTCGTGAAAGGGGCGACCGTCCAGGCCAAGCCATCAGATCTCGGGCAAGGCAGTTACTGGGAGCGCTACTACGGGCCGGCATTCAACGCCGACGGGTACGCGCCCGACGAGGTGTCTGTCAGCTTGCAGTACAGCATGGACGATTACGCGGCTGCCACGGTCGCTGCCAAAGGCGGACTTCACTCCTACGCAACCGAGATGCTCGGTGACTCCGGAAACTGGATCCACACGTTCGATGCGGCGGCGAGACTTCCGGCTGCGCGCAATGCTCCTCCCCCCTACGGCAACGCCAGGTTCCAGTCGGTTGCCTCGGTGGCGCAATCAGGGGTCAGTCAGCCTGGCTTCATGGAGGGCAACGCCACGCAGTATCTCTGGCTGGTGCCGGAACACTTGAACCAGTTGGCGAAGGCTCTCGGGGGCGACGCCGCCGCCGCTCGCCGGCTGAGCGGGTTCCTGCGCCCGATGATGTCGAGCGGCCTCGACGCGACCGCACAACAGCCCTACTACATGGCTTCGAACGAGGAAGACCTCTGGGCCCCGTGGGAGGGAGACTTCTTCGGTGACCCGGCTCTGACCGAACGCGCCACTACTGCAGCGGTCGATCGCTTCTACTCGGACAGCGCTGCGGGCCTGCCGGGAAACGACGACGCCGGCGAGATGTCCTCCTGGGCGTTCTGGGCGATGATCGGCCTCTTCCCTGTCACGCCGGGCACTGCGACTATGGCGGTGGGCTCGCCGGAGTTCACTGCTGTCACCATCGGCGCAGGTCGTCACACCGTCATGATCGATGCGCAGGGCGCCGGTCCGGACGCGCCCTATGTGGCGGCCACCCAGATCGATGGCGGAGGCCCACTCGGTCGCCCGAGCTTCGAGCTGGCGACGGGACACACGATTCTCCGACTGGAGATGGCGCACGAGCCGGCCGCAAACGCGTTCACCTCGGAGGCACTCGCACTCGGATAGCGAGTGCATCTGGCGTCGGCCCCCTGCTGCGCCCCCGGCGGGTCGGCCGGGTGGCTGGGTGGCTGGGTGGCTGGGTGGGCCCG
>JAJYVX010000309.1 GCA_021791795.1 Actinomycetes bacterium
GCGGGTCCGTCAGGCGACGGCCTCCTCACCCAGCGCCGGCCCGAGGTCCTCGACGTGCTGGACGACCCGGACCTTGCCGGTCCCGCCCGCGTACTCCTGCACCTCGACGTAGAGGACGACCCGGTGGCCCTTCAGCGTCTTCATCCGGTCCCACATCTCTGCACCGTCACGAGAGTCGGTGCGCTCGGTGCGGACCTGCTCGAGGCCGTCGGGGTGCTGGGCGGTCGGCTTGGTCCGCAGGTTGACGACCCCACGCGTCGAGCTCGCCTCGAGCTTTCCTCCGACGATGTCGGCGACGAAGATCTTCGAGTTGGCGATCGACTGGATTCGGCGGGCAACACGTGAGCGGTCGGAGCACAGCACGGTGATCTCGGCGGCGAGGTCGGTGACCCGGTCCAACCACGCCGACCTGTCGTCGCCGACCTGGCCGGCTGCGCCGACGGCGGCGAGGACGATCTGGTCCACAACGCTCTGTTCCACTGTCCTGCTCCTTCGATCGAGCCTCATCTGAGGCGCCCTGGCGTCGCTCAACGGCGGCGTTCATCTGCTCCTATGCAGGTGGCCCGGAATCGGGTCGGTTCGCGGCCGAGTCGACTGGGATCAGGTCGGTTGGCGCCAGACAACGGTCGACGGGTCGACACCTCTGGGGTATGTCGCCAGGGCCTCGAGCATCTGCGCTGAGCCGCGATTCACACGCTCGTTGGAGACCATAAGCGTGCGGACGTCGTAGCCGAGAAAGCGGACCTCGAATGCTGCGCGGCAGATGTCAATACCATGAATCGTTTGCGACGAACGACCAGCGATTGCGAAAGTTGCAGCCGGGGGAAGGTCGGAGAAGAAGGTCCAGACTGCAAAGCCTTCGCCGGACAACTCGACAGCCCAACCGTGCGAGATATGCCAGTCCTCTTCGCTCTTGCGCCTCGGAAGCGCCCCCTCGACCCTGTGGATGTGATGCCAGACCGGGGAAGCCTGGGTGATGCACTGCTTGCAGGTCGTTGTCATGTCTTATTCTCCTCGTCGTTGAACGGTTCTCTAAACTCGATCAAAAGTCTTCGTCACTCGCATCGGAAGACGTCGACACCACATCGGTCGTGCCCACGGATGCGTCGTCTCCGTGCCAGATACTCAGCGGAATCCAGACGGTTCGGACGGCTGTCCCGCGAATCACGGTCACCCGTGTACGCCTGCCGGACTGCTCGCGAGCGACAAGATCGCCGAGAGAGCCGACGAGCTCGGTACCACTACGCATCCCGATCGCCCTCGCGGCGACGTCATGGAGCAGGGCGACGTGGTCCTTGCCGCTCATGCGCTCGGTCACGACACGACCGAGCAGGTCCACCCTCGAGGTGTCGGCCGGTACGGGGAAGCCCGGTCCGTCGATCCAGCCCCTCTCGCCAAGGGCGGCCTGGCGGAGTCGGTTCACGACAGAGAGAGGGCCAACCTCGCCGGGGTCCATGACCCCAGCAGCATGACGGCGCGCCGCCTCGGTGAGCCGGCTCCGTCCGTCCATCATCATGGCGATACGGTCCGTGTGATCGAGAGCCTGGGCGCAGAAGTCAGACCAGAGGGTCCAGCCGACGATGAAACCTGCGACGACTTCGGCCTGCCGGGTCGTGAGGTTGCCCGGCTCCAAGAGCCCGCGGACGACGTCGCTGCGCATGTCACCGAGGTGTTCCTGCCAGGACGCGAGCGCCACCTTGGGGTTGCCTGGCACCATGGTATCGATGCGGGCGGCGAGGTTGAGCATGAACGCTCCCCACGTTCTGCCGAGGCAACCGCCGTCGAGCAGGTGCTTCAGGCGATCGTCGAAGGGTGCCTCGTTGGGGGCCTTCGGGAGAAGCTCGACGGTCAGGCATCGCTCAAGGGACGAGATGGTCGTCGAGGGTGGGAGTCTTTCGGCGGTGATGAGCGCCATCGGCGAGCTGCGGTCCGGGTCTTGACGGACGTACCTCCCATGACCGTCCGGCCGAAGGCGCGCTCGACCGACGACACCGCCCCCGTAGGTCCGACGCAGCAGGCTGTCGACCGCTGCGGCCTGTTCCTCGGTCATCCGGTCGGATGGCTTGTCGCGGGCGTCTTCGACCCAGGCGACGCTGTTGTGCGCGCCGGTGCCGACTTCGCCCACAACGCCGGCGCTGCTGTCGAGGCTGGTGAGCAGGCTGTCCGGGTCGGGTGACAGGGCGGACAGGATGCGACGCACGAGGGCCGTCTTCCCGCTCCCTCTCTCGCCGAGGATCGCAAGTCCGGCGGCGGGTGGCGTCACCCCGGAGTGCGCCCAGGCCATCGCAGCAAAGAGGGCCGTCAGCACGTTCTTTCCGCTCTCGCTGAGCAAGTTCGAGATGGACAGCACCGTCTGTATGTCGTCGCGGAGTCGATCGGTGTCGGGCTCGGTGAAGCTGACCGCTGCGGGCGGCCCAGTGACGATTGCCCTGAGGCTCTGGTCGAGCCCGGTGGTCGTTACGGTCCCCTGCGCCGTCACGTAGCCGATGCGGTCACCTACGGGCGCCCATCCGATCCGGCGCAGACCTCGATCCACCGGCGGTCGGTCGAGCTTCATGCGAGACCGGAGAGCGGCACTGATCTCGAGCTCAACCTGACGAGCTGGGGAGATGACGATCTCGTCGGAGATCGCTCCGGGGATCCGATCGAGCCACTCGCGCGGCTGGCCGAGATCTGTCGAGTAGACGTCGCGGACGACGTAGCACGCGCCGTCGAGCTTCACCTCGATGTCGTAGAGGCGCTCGACCGGGACGCTTGGGTTGAGGTCGTCCTCGACGATGACACGGCGCACGATGCGCAGCCCGGCGTCGACGTACACATGGGCATCCGGGGCTGTGCTCTCGGCGATGCACTCG
>JAJYVX010000066.1:0-3551 GCA_021791795.1 Actinomycetes bacterium
TCTGTCCGTAGAGGGAGTCGAGCAGCCGGCCGTAGACACGGGCGGCGGAGTCCACGAGGCGCGACGGGTCGACGAGGTGACGGGCGCCCTTGGCGTGCACGTACACGGTCGCCCGCGGGAATGCGCGGGCGACGTCGCCCACGCCGCCGGCGTGGTCGAGATGGATGTGGGTGACGGCGACGCCCGCCAGCTCGTCGGGCGCGACCCCCAAGCGGTCGAGCTCCCCGAGCAGCGTCTCGACCGAGCTCTGGCTCCCGGTCTCGACGAGGACGGGGCGGGGTCCCTCGACCAGGTAACCCGCCGTCATCCGCTCGAATCCGCCGAGGAGCGTGTCGATCTCGACGACGCCCTCGGCGATGCGGCCTGTCACTTGTTGATCTCTATGACGACTTTCACGTCCTCTGGCTTGCGGCTGAGAGCCTCGGAGAAGTTGCCCATGGCCACCCGCCTGTTGACGAGCTTCGCCAGCCAGTCGTGGTCGGCCTGGGCAAGGGCGTCAGCGGCGAGCTCGTAGTGCCGCCGGTTGGCGTTGACCGAGCCGACCACCGCTTCGTTCTGCAGCACCATCTCGCGGTTGACCATGCCGGCGTCGACCTCGATCCTGTGGGCGCTCGACACCCCCGTGAGGCAGACCACGCCGCCCGAGCCGACGTGCTCGATGGCGTCGAAGACGAGCGAGGCGACGCCGGTGCACTCGATCACGACGTCGGGAGACTCGCAGGCTTCCTCGATCGACCCGGTGTGGTACGTGGCGCCGAGCGCGCCGACGAGCTCGGGCTTGAGACCGTCGCTCACCTGGTCGATGACATGGACCTCGAGGCCTTTCTGCTTGCCTATGAGTGCCGCGAGCAGCCCGATCGGGCCGGCTCCGGTTACGACCGCCGTCCTCGGGCGCCACGTGGCCCGGTTGCCCATCTTCCACGTCTCGTCCCAGGCCTTGGCGACGACGCTCGTCGGCTCGAGGAGCACGCCGAGCTCGCCGAGCGACGGGTCGACCTTGACGAGCGCGTCCGGCTGAGCCCGGTAGCGCTCGCGCATGAAGCCGTCGAGCTCCTTGATGCCGTGCTCGGTGTACTTGCCGTTGCGGCAGAAGTCCCACTCGCCGACGGCACAGCTGTAGCAGGGCTCGGGGTCCGGGCGGCGCACGATCCCGACGACGTAGTCTCCTGCCGCGAGTCCCGAGCCCGACGGCGCCTCCTTCACCCGACCGATCGACTCGTGACCGAGGACGAGGCGGGCGTGACCGGGGGGCGCCCAGCCGTAATCTCCCGCGTTTATCTCGGCATCCGTACCGCAGATGCCGACAGCGAGAGTCTCGACGAGGACGGGGCCGTCGCTCTCGGCCGGCTCGTCGATGTCCTCGATCTGTGCCGCGTCCGCTTTCCCCGGTGTGACCGTGATCGCTTTCAACTGGGCTCCTTCCTGCGCTGCGGCCGGCCTGATCCTCGCCGGCCGCAGGTCATTTGGGGTAGCCGAGCCGGTGACGCGTCTCCGGGCTCGTCCGCCTGAACAACCTATGGCTCTTCACGCTCACACCCTTCAGCCTGTCGGCGTGGCTCAGGCCTGTGCCGTGGTTACCGAGGCCGACGGCGGTGTTGACGAGCGAGACGTGCGAGAACGCCTGTGGGAAGTTGCCCACCTGCCGTTTCGCCACGGGGTCGTACTCCTCCGCGAGGAGGCCGAGGTCGTTCGAGAGCGAGACGAGGCGGTCGAACAGCTCCGCCGCCTCGTCGCTGCGCCCGATCAGATGAAGGTCGTCCGCCATCCAGAACGAGCAGGCGAGGAAGGCGCCCTCACGCCCTCCGAGACCGTCGACGTCGGCCGAGGCGCTCGCGTCGTAGCGCATCACGAAGCCTTCCGGCATCAGGTCCTTCTGGATCGCCTCGACGGTGCCGACGACTCTCTTGTCGCCCGGGGGGAGGAACCCGACGAGCGGGATCATGAGGGTGCTGGCGTCGAGCTCCTTCGAGCCGTAGTACTGCGTGAAAGTCCCACGATCGGCGTCGAAGCCGCGCTCGCACACCTCACGGTGCACCTCTTCCCGCATCGCCCGCCACTTGTCGACCGGGCCGTCCATGCCGAACTCCTCAACCGTGCGCACCATCCGGTCGAACGCCACCCAGGCCATCACCTTCGAGTGGGTGAAGTGGCGCCGCGGACCGCGCACCTCCCAGATGCCGTCGTCCGGCTCGCGCCAGCCCGCCTCGAGGAAGTCCATGATGGCAACCTGCAGGTCCCAGGCCGGGCCGTCCGGCTCGAGACCTGCCCTGCGCGCTTCGTAGAGCGCGCTCAGCATCTCCCCGTAGACGTCGAGCTGGTACTGGCCGGCGGCCGCGTTGCCTACGCGCACCGGCCGGGCGCTCTCGTAGCCCGAGAGCCAGGGGATCTCGCGCTCGAGCAGGGTGCGCTCGCCGGCGGGTCCGTACATGATCTGCAGCTTGGAAGGCTCCCCTGCCACGGCCCGGAGCAGCCAGTCGCGCCAGGCGCCCGCCTCGTCCCGGTAGCCGGCGACCATGAGGGACGAGAGCGTGAGCGTGGCGTCCCGCACCCACGAGTACCGGTAGTCCCAGTTGCGCGAGCCGCCGAGCGCCTCGGGGAGCGACGTGGTGGGTGCGGCGATTATCCCGCCGGAGGGCGCGTACGTGAGCGCTTTCAGGGTGATGAGGGAGCGGACCACGGGGTCTCGCCAGCGCCCGAGGTCGAGCTCCGGGTCGTCCATCTCGGACCACTCGTGCCACCACTGCGTGGTGTGGTCTATGGCGAAGGAGGCGTCTACCGGACGCGGCACATCCTCGTTGGAATGGAACCACGAAAGCACGAACGGCGTGCGCTGACCCTCCCGGACCGTGAAGTCCGCGACGGTCGTCATGTCCTGGCCATGGGTGTGCACGGGGGTCCACAGGGCGAGGCCGTCCGGACCGGCTATGGCGCTGAGCACGTTGTCGACCCGGCGGACCCAGGGGATCACAGAGCCGTACTCGAAGCGGATGACGAGGTCCATGTGCATCTCAACCTCGCCGCTGAGCCCGGTCACGAGGCGGACGATCTGCGGATTCTGCTCCCGGACGGGCATGCAGTCGCTCACACGGACGGTGCCCTCCGGGAGCTCGAAGTCCGTCTCGAGCACGAGGGAGTCGCCGCGGTAGCTGCGGCGGGTGGCGAGCATGGGCGGTTTCCCGCTGCCCGCGCCCGGGCTCGCAGCGGGGGCGATGCGCCAATAGCCGTTCGAGGAGTCGCCGAGCAGTGCGGCGAAGCACGCACCCGAGTCGAAGCGCGGCAGGCAGCACCAGTCGATCGATCCGTCCCGCCCGACTAGCGCCGTCGTCTGGGTGTCGCCGATGAGACCGTAATCCTCTATTCGCAGAGCCACGCCGACATCATTGCCCAGACGATGCCCGCGCGGCCCGTCGACCTCGGTCACATCTGCGGCTTGGGTGGGCGTTCGGGTGCGCGGACGCGTCAAAGACGTCCCCCGGACCAGGCAGCGCCCGACGAGCCGGGACCAGCTCAGCCGTTGATGCAGGCCTGCGTGCTCTCCGGGGGGGCGTTGC
>JAJYVX010000066.1:3561-16380 GCA_021791795.1 Actinomycetes bacterium
TGCGTGCGAGGCGAGTCTCGGCCTCGCGGACCCGTGCGAGCACCCCGGGAGACGCCAGGGCAAAGCCGATCTGTGCGTTGCTCGAGTCCCGCGAGAACACCACGCCTATCACGAGTCCGGACGGCTCGGCGAGAGGACCGCCCGAGTTGCCTGGCCGGACGTAGGACTGGATCTCGTAGAGCTGGCGCTGCACTGTCGTGTTGCCGTAGATGTCGGTCGAGACAGGGTCGAAGCGCGTGAGAACCCCTGCCGCCTGCGCGTTGAAAGGACCTCCCCCCGGATAGCCGAGCACAGCGGCTTTCTGGCCTCGCGGCACGTAGAGGCCGTCGAGGTGCAGCACGGGATCGCTGATCGTGGGCACGTGGAGGACGGCGAGGTCGTACCGGGGGTCGTAGAGGACGACGGTCGATGGGTGCTCTCCCACCTGGTCCTTCACGGTGATCTGGTGGGTCCCGGCGACGACGTGTGCGTTCGTGACGACGAGACCAGGAGCCACGACGAAGCCAGACCCGTACTGGACGAGGTTCCCGCACCCGAGCGCTATCACCTGCACCGTCGAGCGGCCGTCCTGGAGCACGGCTTGGCGCACCTGCGGTGAGCTCGGGAGTGCGACAGGCCCCACCGGCTGGAGCAGTCCGACGTAGGGAAGCGGGAAACCGCTCTCGTTGAGCAGGCGCTCGACGGCGGCGAACTCGTTCGGGACCGGGGGGAGGACCTCCGCCACGGCCCGGATGACGCCCGAACGCTGGATCTGAGTCGAGACGAGCTTCACCTGGGAGTTGACGAGAAGCGAGGCGAGCAGCCAGATGACGACGAGCGTGCCGGCGACGGCGACGATCGCGCCTACGGCCGAGTCGATCGGCGCGAGCCGGTTGCGCCTTATGCGCCGCCAGGCTCGGGCGCCGAGCTGGCGGCCGAGTCCCCAGACCGTGGCGGCCGGAAGAATGAGAAGGAGCAGTGCCACGAAGGTGCGCGAGAACTCGCCGTGCAGATGGGGGGTGACGAGCGCCATGAGCCCGATGCCGATCGCGACCCCGACTATGGCACCGGCGAAGGAGAGCACCTGCACAGCCGCTCCAAGTCGGAGGCCGTGCACCAACGAGCCTATGAGGACGACGATGAGGATGGCGTCGAGAGCGTCCACGGCTACCCGAAGAGCTCAGCCGATCGGCTCGATGCCGAGGTCCCGGTAGCTCAAGACGGGGATGAACCGGATGCCCATCTCCTCGCACCGCCTGAGAGGACCGTCGCCGCGCAGGAGCAGCGTGAGGGCGGCAACGACCTCCGCCCCCGTCGACGACACCACGTCGAGCGCCTCGAAGAGCGCCCGGCCCGTCGACACCGTGTCCTCCAGCACGACGGCCCGCACCCCTTTGCCGAGCGCGGCGCCTTCTACCCGCTGCTGGCGGCCATGGTCCTTCGTCTGCTTGCGGACCGAGAACCACGCCTTCTTGCTGACCAGGGCAACCGCATGAGCCACGGGATCGGCTCCCATCGTCATGCCACCGATCACGTCGAAGTCAATACCCTCTTCGGCCAGGCGGTCGACCACCGCTCGCGCAGCGAGCTCCAGGTCCGCCCCGCTCGCAACCGCTCGGCGCAGGTCGACGTAGTCGCGACTCGAACCGCCCGACGAGAGCTGGAACGGCTCGCTCCTGCGCTCATAGCCCTTCGATCGCACGAGCTCGAGGAGTTGGCCGGAGGACATTCCGGCGAAGTGTAGGCGGGGGCGCCCGAGGGCAGGGTTCGCTCGACTAGACCAAGGGCGTGCGCAACCCACCCTTGCCCGAGCGCCACCACCGCGACATCCGCGGGGGCGGAGCGAGGGCGGCCGTGTTCGGCGTGAGCGACGGGCTCGTCTCCAACACGTCGCTCGTGCTCGGCATCGCCGGAGCCTCGGCTGCGAGCCCACTCGTACGGCTGGCCGGTCTGGCGGGGCTGCTCGGCGGCGCCTTCTCCATGGCAGCCGGGGAGTACATCTCGATGAGGGCGCAGAGCGAGCTCTTCGAGCGGGAGATAGAGCTCGAGCGACGCGAGATAGAGCGCCATCCCCGCGGTGAGCTCTCCGAGCTCGTGCACCTGTACGAGAACAGGGGGATGCCGCCTGCTCTCGCTCGGCGCGTCGCCGTCGAGATGATGTCCGACCCGGATCTGGCGCTCGCCACGCACGCCCGCGAGGAGCTCGGCATCGATCCGGCATCTACGGGCAATCCGCTGCAGGCCGCACTCGCGTCCTTCTTCACCTTCGCGGTCGGAGCGCTCATACCGCTGCTGCCGTTCTTCTTCACGGAAGGCTCGACGGCTACGCTCACAGCTGTGGCCCTCGCCGGAGCGGCTGCGCTCGCGGTGGGGACGCTGCTCTCCGTCTTCACCGGCCGTAGCTGGTGGCAGTCCTCACTGCGCCAGTTGCTCATCTGCGCCGTGGCGGGAGCAGTGACCTACGGCATCGGGTCGGCCATAGGCGTGAGCCATGTCGCCTAGGGACCCCCAGCAGCAGGGCGACGGTGGCTGACAGGTGACGGTGGAGAGCACGGACGACTCCGGCGGTTCTGCGAGCCGCCTCTATCTGATACGGCACGCCAAGGCGGGCTCACGCGAGGGCTGGACCGGGCCGGACCTGGAGCGCCCGCTCACCGACAAGGGCGAACGACAAGCCGACGCCATCTCCGAGGAAATCTTCGTCCGGGACGGGTCGAGGCTCTTCCGGGTGCTCACGAGCCCGGCGGTCCGGTGCCGCGACACCGTCCGGCCCCTGGCGAAGAGGACCGGGCTCGAAGCAGAGGAAGTGCCGTGGCTGCTCGAAGGGTCGGATCCTGCTGCAGCGCTCGGTCACCTCGGCCGGATCGTCGGGGCGCTCGGAGCATCCCCCGTCGCTCGGGCTCCCGGCGAGGTCGTCGCAGCCTGCACGCACGGCGACATCGTCTGGGGGGTGCTCGACTATCTCGCTCGGTCCGGCGTCGAGCTCGGCCATCAACCGGACGCGCCGAAGGGCGGCGTATGGGTCCTCGACTACGAGGGCCACGAGGTGGCGAACGCCGACCTGCTCCCGCCGCCCGAACGCTGAGCCGTCTCCGGGGCGAGCCGCTGGCCTCAGTCGGTCTCGGTGATCGTGACGGAGTTGATGACGACTCGCTCGCGCGGGGCGCCCGACGGTGAGCCGGCATCGTTGATCACCTGCAGGACCTCGCGACCGGATACGAGCTGCCCGAACAGCGAGTACTGCGGCGGCAGCCGGACGCCGTCGGCGCCTGAGATGATGAAGAACTGGCTCCCGTTGGTGTTCGGGCCGGCGTTCGCCATGGCGAGCGAGCCGACCTCGTAGCGTCCGGGCTTCGGCAGCTCGTCCTCGAACCTGTACCCGGGTCCTCCGGCGCCGTTCCCCTGAGGATCTCCCCCCTGAACGACGAAGCCGGGGATCACCCGGTGGAAGAAGACCCCTTCGAAGTAATGGTAACGGGCAAGGAACACGAAGTTGTTGACGGTCCTCGGGGCACCGATCGCGTCGAGCGAGAATCGGAGCATCCCCTTCGTGGTGACCATCTCGGCCGCATATCGCTTGGAGAGGTCGATGCACATGGGAGGCGGCTCGGAGAAGTGCTGCCGCTTCTCGGCCGACCCCTCGGCGGGCGGACACTCCACTGCCATCTCAGCTCTCCTTCCCGATCGCCCCGTCATTCGAGGGACGACGCTCTTCCACGGTGGATCAAGCCTTCACCTGGGTGACGGTCACCTTCAACAGATAGACCTTCGTCTTCGGCGTACCGCTCGACGTCCCGAGCGAACCGATCTTCTCCACCACCGACAGTCCCGAGGTGACCTGGCCGAATATCGTGTAGGTCGGCTCGCCGTTGAGAGTCGTCTGGCCACCCGGCAGCACGAAGAAGAACTGGCTGCCGTCCGTGCTCGCGTCCTGGACTTGGGGGTTCGGGTTGCTGTTCGCCATGACGAGGTCCCCCACCTGGTAGCAGGCGGCGGTCACGTTCGTCTTACAGGACGCCGGCGGATAGTTCCCCGTGAAGCTGTAGCCGGGGAGGTGGTGCGTACCTCCGGATCCCGTGCCGGTCGGGTCGCCCCCCTGCACGACGAACCCGGGGATGACCCGGTGGAAGAACGTCCCGTCGTAGTAGTGGTAGCGGGCGAGGAAGACGAAGTTGTTCACGGCAGCGTAGGAGGACGCCGCGGGCATCTTCACGGTGAAGCTCCCGACCGAGGTCGAGAACGTCGCGTCCCACACCGACGTCTTCTTGATGCAGTCGCCGGGGGCGTGCTTGAACCAGACGACGCGCTTTGACGAGCCTTTCGCCGGCGGGCACGTCGGGTCGGCCGCCGTGGTGTTGAAGGGCTGCGTTGTCGGCACGGCAAAGGTAGAGGTCGTCGTCGTACTGCTGGACGAGGAGGTGGCGGGACTCGACGACTTCTTCTTCGGACCGCTTCCGCTCGACTGGATCAGGACGACCACTATCACGATCACGGCCACGAGAGCGAGCGCGATGAGGCCGCGCCGGCCGTTCCGCCGGCGCTTGCGCCTGCGCTCTACGACTGCCTGCTTCTGCGCCCGCGCGGCTCGCTGCCGGGCTCGCTTCTCGCTTGGCACGGCGCGAGAGGCTACCGGCTCCTGGTGGCGCGCCCAAAGTCGGAGTTTCGGACCGCACTGCGGGCCCGGTCACCGGGGCTATGTGTAGGTTTGCTGGCGTGGGTCTCGTTGTGCAGAAGTATGGCGGTACGTCCGTCGGAGACGCCGAGCGCATCCGCGCCGTCGCCGACCACGTGGCCCGGACCGTACGCGGAGGCGACGAGGTCGTGGTGGTCGTGAGCGCCATGGGCAAGACGACCGACGGCCTGCTACGCCTGGCGGAGGACGTGAGCTCTGTCCGGCCCGGCAGGGAGATGGACATGCTCGTGACCTCTGGCGAGCGCATCTCGATGGCTCTTCTGTGCATGGCGCTCGCCGAGCGGGGCGTGCCCGCCGCGTCGTTCACCGGTTCCCAGGCCGGGATCATCACCGACACGATCCACCAGAAGGCCCGGATCATCGAAGTGAAGGGCGATCGGATCAGGGAGGCGATGAAAGAGGGCAAGGTGCCAGTCGTGGCGGGGTTTCAGGGTGTGTCGCTCTCGAGAGACATAACCTCCCTCGGCCGAGGGGGCTCGGACACGACTGCGGTGGCGCTCGCTTTTTTTAATGATACGGCGACCACCGAGATCTACACGGACGTGTCTGGCGTCTTCACGGCGGACCCGCGGATCGTCCCGTCCGCCCGCAAGCTGGCACGCCTCTCCTTCGAGGAGATGCTCGAGATCGCCGCCACCGGCGGGCGCGTGCTGGCGCTGCGATCGGTCGAGTTCGCCCGGAACTACAAAGTCACCCTTCACGTGCGCTCGAGCTTCACCTGGGAGCCGGGCACGGTCGTCACCGAGGAGGACGAAATGATGGAGCAACCGCTCGTCTCGGCTGTGACGAGCGACACCTCGGCGGCGAAGATCACTCTCACCGGGGTCGCCGACCGGCCGGGGATCGCCGCCGCACTCTTCAAGGCCCTCGCCGACCGGGCGATCAACGTCGACGTGATCGTCCAGAACGTCTCCCACGACGGCACGACCGACATCTCCTTCACCATCCCGAAGGATGACCTTGCCGCCTCGATGGAGGTGGCAGATGCGCTCCAGCCGGAGCTCGGGGCACGCTCGGTCGTCGCCGATGTCGGCGTGGCTCAAGTGGCCATCATCGGGGCTGGCATGAAGACCCACCCCGGTGTCACGGCGCGTATGTTCGAGACGCTCGCGGCCGAGGGGATAAACATCGAGATGATCTCCACCTCGCCCATCCGGCTCTCCTGCATGGTCCGAGCCGAGGTGGCGGAGCAAGCCTTGCAAGTCCTCCACCGGGCCTTCGAGCTGGACCGGCCGCCGGCGACCGCCACCTGAGGTTCGGCCCCGTTACGGACGCGCGGTCCGCCGCCGGCGTTGCGTCGTTGCGGGCTTGCGTCAGGCTCTGTGGTCGTCCCGTCTGGTCAGGCGACGCCTGCCAGGACCTCGGCGATCTGCACGGCGTTCAGGGCTGCGCCCTTGCGCAGGTTGTCGCCAGCCACGAAGAGCGCGAGGCCCCGGTCGTCCCTCCTGCTCAGGTCCTGGCGAATCCTCCCGACGAGGCTCACGTCGCCGCCCGCCGCCTTGAGCGGTGTCGGCAGGTCGTCGAGGGACACTCCCGGCGCCGCCGAGAGGATGCTCCGTGCCTCGGCCGACGAGATGGGACGCTCGAACTCGGCCGTTATGGCGTTGCAGTGCCCCGTGAAGACCGGCACTCGGACACAGGTGGCGGAGACAGCGAGATCGGGCAGCCGGAGGATCTTTCGCGCCTCGTTGCGCCACTTCTGCTCCTCGTCGGTCTCGCCTAGGCCGTCCTCCACGAGCTTGCCGGCAAGTGGGAGGACGTTGAAGGCCACCGGACCGGCGAATTTCGAGTGCGGGGGAAAGGCGACGGCAGCTCCGTCGTAGGTGAGGGCCGCGGCCTCGGGGCCGACCTTCTGGACCTGTTCGTCCAGCTCAGAGACACCGGCGAGCCCCGCACCCGAGCACGCCTGGTAGGTGGCGACCACGACCCGCGTGAGACCCGCCGCGTCGTGAAGCGGCTTCAGCACGGGCATGGCGACCATGGTCGTGCAGTTGGGGTTCGCGACGATGCCCTTCGGAATGACCTTCAGCGCGTCCGCGTTCACCTCGGGCACCACGAGGGGCACATCCGGGTCCATCCGCCAGGCCGACGAGTTGTCGACCACGATGCCACCCGCTGCAGCCACCCTCGGGGCGAGCGACCGGGAGGCATCCCTGCCGCAGGAGAACAGTGCTACATCGATGCCCGAGAGGTCGGCGGTCGCGGCGTCCTCGACGCTGACCTCGCCGTCGAGCCAGGCGAGCGGGCGCCCGGCCGATCTGGCCGAGGCGAAGAAACGAACCTCCTCCGCCGGGAACTGCCTCTCCCTGAGGAGCTTCCTCATGACGCCCCCGACCTGGCCGGTCGCCCCGAAGACACCCACTCTCACGGTCAGGATTGTACGAGGGCGCCGGGCGGTGGCGGGCGGGGCCGGGCGGGGCGGCGCGGCAGCGAGGGCGGCGGCAAGGGCAGCGAGGGCGCCGGCGGAGGGCGGAGCGACGGCGGCGGCGGAGGGCGGAGCGACGGCGAACGTGCCCTGCAAATCCTGAAGAGTTGACGCCTCGGGCAGGCGCTAACTCTTCAGGATCTGCTCCGGACGCTTGCTTCAGCGGGCGCGGTGCCAGCCCGCGGCCGGCAACTCCGGCACGGAAGAGACACAAGGGCCGTATCGCGGCCAGGATGAAGTCGCCCCGGCTCCGCCGGGCTGCCCCTCCGCCTCAATACGCCCGGCCGAACACGAGCTTGGTGCCGAAGGCCGAGGGTTCACCGCAAGAGACGCAAGGCCCCTCCTCCGGCTCAGTGCCGAAGGGGATGCAGCGGGCGGACGCCGTCGTCGCCTCCTTCAGCCTGGCGTTGCCGGGGTCCCGGTCGCACCAGAGAGCCGTTGCGAAGCCGCTCGCCATCGAGGCCTGCACGGTCCTCTGAGGGTGGCGGACCGGTCAGGGGCGCCCCTCGCAGATGTGTGCGTCACGACGGGCGCGGGAAGGCAGGCGCCGGCGGTCACGAGCCCGGAAGGCGACTACGTGCTGCACGACGTGGCACCGGGACGCACGACGGTGGAGTTCATACCGAATTGCGGGGCGGCGCCGCAACCTCGCAACCTCCTCGTCCAGTGGTGGTCCGGCCAGGACAGCGCTGCCACGGCTACGCCCGTCAAGGTCGTGGTTGGCGCCTTGACCACGGGCTTCGATGCGACCCTGCAGGAAGGTGGAGTCGTTGCGGGGGTCGTGCACGGCCTCAGCCTCCATCAACTGGGCGGCGTCTTCCTGTCGCTCCTCCCCTATCCCGGGCCCTCCGGCGACATCGCCGACGCGTTGGTCGGCACGTCGGGCGCTGCGGCTGCGACGGCCGCCGACGCGCAGACGGTCTCGACCAACCTTGCTGCCGATGGAGCCGCCCTCGTACGCTCACCCGCCGCGCCTGGCCGATTCGAGGGAGTCGGCATCCCGACCGGCTCCTACCTGCTCATGGCGGAATCGCTCGACAGCCTGCTCGCCTCGGTCGTCTTCCACGGTGGAGCGGGCAGCGCGGGTACATCGCCGTTCACGGCACTGTCTGTGACAGCCGGTGCCACCACGGAGGGTGCGAACCTCGACTTCCCGCCGACCGGGATACTGTCCGCGCACGTCTCCTTCCCCACCGGCGAAGCGGAGCACTCGGTCTGCCTGGTGTTGCTCCCTCGTTCCGCTCCGCTCGGACTCTTCCTTGCCGAACCCCTACGCCCCGACGGCACGTTCACCGTCTCCGGCGTATCGGCGGCTACCTACCGGCTCCAGTTCGACCCGTGCGAGGCCACGAACGTCGCGCCCGCCACCATCGAAACAAGCGTGCTCGGCGGGGCAACAACGGTCGTCGCTGCGACGCTGCCGGTCGGTTCTGTCATCTCGGACACCGTCACCGGTGCCGGCCGGCCGCTACGCGGAGCCTGCGTGACGGCAACTTCGATAGACGGTTCCTCTTCCCTTCCGGCGCTAGCGGTCACCGATCGCCAGGGTAGCTACCGGATCGAAGGACTGGCCCGAGGCACCTACGGACTCGGCGCCTCAGCCTGCAGGAAGTCTCAGCTGGCGAACTCCGTGTACCCGAGCCCGGTGACGATCGGCACGGCACAGCGAATCGAGGGGCTGAAGCTCGAGCTCACCTTCGGCGGGACGATCACGGGCACAGTCGAGGCGGCCACGGTCCGACCAGTGGGAGGGCTGTGTGTGCTCGCCTTCCGGCGTCCCGGCGGCGCGGTCCACGTCGCCGTCTCGGCGCGCCACGGCAGTTACACGCTCCGCGATCTCGGTGCCGGCCGGTACACGCTTGCAGAGAGACCGGGGTGCGGCTCGGACCTCCTCTGGACACCCGTCTACGCCGGCGGCTCGCTCGTCCCCGATGGCGGCTCCGTCGTGTCCGTGGCCGCCGGGCGGACTACGTCGGGAGTCGACATCTCCGTGCCGAGAGGCGGCTCCATCAGCGGGCTCGTGACGGCTGCGTCGAGCGTCGCGCCGCCGAGCGGAGTCTGCGTCGTCGCCGTGCCACGAAGCTCGACCGGTCTCGCCTCGTCGTTCGCCTCGACGGCCAACGGTTCGTACACCATCTCCGGCCTCGCCCCGGGCAAGTACCGGGTCGGCTTCGCGTCCGGTTGCGGAGCGGACGGCTTCCGGACCCTCTGGTACCGGGACAGCCTGAGCGAGCGGAGCACCACGCTCGTCACCGTCGTAGCCGGCACCGCGACGTCGGCCATCGACGTCCGGCTCGCTGCAGGAAGCTGAGCTACGGCCGGCGGTCGCACGATTGTGACGGTTTTGTGCCAACTCGCGTTTCACCAGTAGCAAGGCGGCCGAAGGGGTAGACGCCGGCTGCCCGGACAAGGACAATGTCCGCGGAAGAGGAGGTCCCGGTGCGTATCTCGAAGCTCCTCGAAGCAAAGGGCGCGGACGTCGCCACGATCACCCCCGACGAGTCGGTCGCTAACGCCGTATCCGGGATGGCCAGGTTACGCATAGGGGCCCTCGTCGTCTCAGGCGACGGGTCCCGCATAGACGGCATCGTCTCCGAGCGCGACATAGTCCGCGCTCTCGTGGGTGACGACGGGTCGCTTCTCGCTCGCCCGGTCTCGTCGATCATGACGGCGACCGTGCACACGTGCTCCCCCGACGACGACACCGACGGGCTCATGGCGACCATGACGGACCGCCGGATCCGCCACGTCCCGGTCGTCGAGGGCGGCCGGCTCGCCGGCATCGTAAGCATCGGCGACGTCGTGAAGACCCGCATCGGGGAGCTCGAGCACGACCGCAACCAGCTCGTCGACTACATCAACGCCCGGTAGCAGCGCCCCGTCCTGATCGGTACGCTGCGCGGGGCTCGTTGCTGTCTCTGCGGCTCTTCGTTCCGGCCGTGACGCTCGCGATGACCTCTGCGGTCGTGTCCTCGGTTCCCATCGTGCAGGCGTGTCATGAGAGTGCTCGACGCACCGGCAAGACCTGCCACGGCAAAACCCGGCCGTTCCCGAACCCGCCTCCTCTAGCGCTGAAGCCGGGCGTAGCATTCAGCGGAGGGGTGCCGTCTTGGAGCGTGCTACGACGCCAGCTCTCGAGCAGATGGAGGCCGGACTCGGTGCTGTGGCCGACGACCTGGCGAGCACGGCTCTCGTCATGGCGCGCAGGTTCGCCGCCGGAGGCACGCTCTGGTGTGTCGCGCCGGATTGGCCCGCTCATGCCAATCACCTCGCGGTGGAGTTCGTGCACCCGGTGATGGTCGGCAAGCGAGCGCTCCCCGCCGTCGCGGTCGGGGCGCCGCTTCTTCGGAAGATGCGGGTGCTGGCCCGGAGCGGGGACATGCTCATCGCCGTTTCGAAAGGGGACAACGAGGAGGTCGCTTCGGTGATGCGGCGAGCCGAGGTGTGGGGCCTCACGACCGTGTGGCTGTGCACGGGCGACCGGCCGGCGCCCGGCTCGGCAACCTTCATCCTGTCCACGCACGAGCCGGGGGGGGCGTACACCGGCAGGGTCGTGCTCCTCTACCACTTGCTGTGGGAGCTGACCCAGGTGTGCTTCGAGCATCCGGGGCTGTTGCAGGAACCCGACAGCGGGACCGACGGCGTCGAGGGGATCGAGGGGTTCTGCGTCACGTGCTCGGACGAGGGCCGGCTCGCGGAGGTGCTCGACTGCGGCGCGGACCAGATGATCGAGGTACGCACCGCCAGGGGACGGGAGATGGTCGATGCTGGTCTCGTCCTCGACCCGCGTCCGGGAGACCTCGTCCTCGTGCACGGCGGATGCGTCGTCTCGCGCGTCGAGGGCGCGGCCGTGTGAGCACCACCGAACCGACCGGCTTCCTCTACCCCTTCATCGAGGAGGACGAAAAGGAGAAGAACGGCAACGACCTCCTCGCCGACCTCGCCGCCTCCGCCCGGACGAAGGCGGCCGAATCGCTCAGGTTGTGCCAGGAGACGTTGTCATCGCAACGACAGCAGATCGAGCTGGCCGCGGCGGAGATGGCGGCACGCTTCGCCGCAGGAGGCCGCCTCTTCACCTTCGGCAACGGCGGCAGCGCGACCGACGCGGCCCTGCTCGCAGAGATGTTCTCCGCCCCGTCGTTCGGGAACCCGCTCCCAGCAAGGAGCCTCGCGGACGATCAGGCCGTTGTGACGGCGCTCGGGAACGACATCGGCTTCGAGCTCGTCTTCCGGCGACAGCTGATCGCATTTGCGAAGAACGGAGACGTGGCCGTCGGCCTCTCGACGAGCGGCAACTCCGACAACCTGCTCGCTGCCTTCGCCGAGGCGCGCCGGCGCGGCCTTCTCACAATCGGGCTCGCCGGCTACGACGGCGGCAGCATGGCCACGAGCGACGACGTCGACATGTGCATCGTCGTAGCCTCGGAGAGCATCCACCGCATACAAGAAGCACAGGACGCGGTCTGCTTCGAGATCTGGAAGACGGTCCAGAAGCTGCTCAGCACCGAGGAGTGACAGTGGCGACGGACGAGCAGAGGGCGGCGCGCGACGGACGTGAGAGCGCCGTGCTGCAGCGGATCGATGCCTTCCGCAAGCGTCGCCCGAGACTCCGGGAGGAGCACGTCACCCTCGCCCACGGGGCAGGCGGAAAGGCGACGGCCGCTCTCGTGGAGGCGGTGTTCGTCGAGGTGTTCGAGGAGGCGGACGACCGCCGGCCGCTCACCGACTCCGCCGTCGTCGGACTGTCGAGCGGTGGACGCATCGCGTTCACCACGGACTCCTTTGTCGTGAAGCCGCTTCGCTTCCCGGGAGGATCCATCGGCCACCTTGCCGTGCACGGCACGGTGAACGACCTCGCCGTCATGGGTGCGCGACCGAGATGGGTGTCGGCCGCCGTCGTGATCGAGGAGGGCTTCTTGATCGAAGAGCTGCGGGCGATCGCGGCTGACATGGCGGCGGCGGCGGCGGCCTCCGGCGTACGGATAGTGACGGGCGACACGAAGGTGGTCGACCGGGGCGCAGCCGACGGGCTGTTCATCACGACCGCCGGCGTGGGCGAGGTGGGAACGGCGGTGTTGCTTGGCGCCGGAACCGTCCGGCCGGGCGACCGCGTCCTCGTGTCGGGCAGGATCGGAGACCACGGGATGGCCGTGATGCTCGCGCGCGGCGACCTCGGGATCGAGGCCGACATCCGCTCCGACACCGCTCCTCTCACCAGGATCGTCCAGTCGGTCCTCGCCGCGGCGCCGGGTACGAGATGGATGCGCGACGCGACGAGAGGCGGCGTCGCCACGGTCTGCAACGAGCTCGCAGTCGACTGCGGGCTCGCAGTCGTCCTCGACGAGGCCGCGCTCCCGGTCGACCCCGCCGTCGCAGGTGCCTGCGACCTGCTCGGCATCGACCCTCTCTACGTCGCGAACGAAGGCAAGCTCGTCGCCGTGGTCCCGGCAGACGAATCCCGAGCCGCCCTCGAGGCGATGCGCTCCGAGCCGGCCGGGGCAAGCGCGGCCGTCATCGGCGAGATCCTGCCCGAACCAGCGGGGATCGTCGTGCTCCGTACGTCCTTCGGAAGCACGCGCATCGTCGACATGCTCGTCGGCGACCCGCTCCCGCGGATCTGCTGAGAACCGGTGACAAGCGGTACACGCAGCGTGCGACGGAGGTTGCGCGTCACCGGCACGGTGCAGGGAGTCGGGTACCGCCCCTTCGTCTACAGGGAGGC
>JAJYVX010000310.1 GCA_021791795.1 Actinomycetes bacterium
GACGTATGCCTCGTAGCCGTCGCCCACCCGGTGCACGGTCGTCATGAGCTTGCGGTCCGGGTCGAAGGGGAACGACCCGACCCGCTCGGCATGCGCCGTCTCGACGGCGAGGTCGATTCCCGCCTTTCGCGCCGCGACAAGGATCGCCCCTTCGGTGGTGTCCCCGAGGATCCGCCAACCCTGTTTGTCCGAGGGAGGAAGGAGACGGGCATCAGAACAGAGAGCCCCTGCACGAAGCACCTCAGCGGCCGGCACAGGGTCGTCCACGTGTCCGTCGGGTGCGTAGCCGGCGCCGCTCACCGAGTGCAGACGCCCGGACTCGAAGACCTGCTGGACGGTCATCTCGGCCGTGGTGAGCGTGCCGGTCTTGTCGGTGCAGATCACCGTGGTCGACCCGAGCGCCTCGACCGCCGCCAGCCGCTTGATGAGCGCCTGGTGGCGGGCCATGCGCCGCACCCCTATCGCAAGAGACACCGACAGCGTGGCCGGCAAGCCCTCGGGCACCAGTGCCACCATCACCCCGAGGGCGAAGACGAACGACAGGGCGACGGCGTTGCCGATGAGCAGGCGCAACACGAAGAGGAGCACGCCCGCTCCGATCGCGACGGCGGCCACGCGGCGGGCCATGTCGGTCACCTGTCGCTGGAGCGGGCTCTGCTCGGGCGGGAGCGAAGCCGTCAGCCGGTAGATCCGGCCGAACTCCGTTCCGAGGCCTGTGGCGAAGACGACCGCCTTGCCGGTGCCGCTCGTCACCGAAGTTCCCATGAACACGAGGTTGCGGGCGTCGGTGAGCTGTGCCGTGTTCACCGGATCGGCGACGCGGCGCACCGGTTGGCTCTCGCCCGTTATAGCGGCCATCTCGATCGACAACTCATGGCTCTCGATGACCCTGCTATCGGCAGAGACGGCGTCTCCGGCCTCGAGCACCACGACATCGCCTGGCACCAGCAACTCGGCCGCGATCTCCGTCGGCTGGCCGGCGCGGAGCACTCTCGCGCTGTGGGGCACCATAGCCTGAAGCGCTTCGGCGGTGCGCTCGGCGGCGTGCTCCTGCGCGAAGGCGATGAGGGCGTTGATGAGCACCACGGCGAGGATCCCGAAGGCGAGCTCGAGGTTGGCTGCGTTCCGCGGGGAGGAGACGAAGTAGATCACGAAGGTGATTCCTGCAGCGACGAGGAGCACGAGAGCGAACATGTTCGCCAGCTGCGCCGCCAGCTCGAGGACAACCGGGCGCCGCCGAGGGTGGGGAAGCGCGTTCGGACCGACGGCAGCGATACGCCGCTTGGCCTCGACCTCGTCGAGGCCAAGGCGCGACGTGTTCAGTTCTTTGAGAACGTCGCCGACTTCCAGGTTCCGAACAGTCGAGGCATCTCCTTCGGTGATGTCTCGGTCGCGGCCCTCGACTACAGGCGCCTCGACGGACACGTGCGCGTACGCCGACCTCAGGCGAGTGGCCAAGCCCGCGTGTCTCAGCGCGCGCACGCCTGCGAGCCGTCGACGACCATGTTCCCAGCTTCGAGATCGAGGCTGCCGGTGGCCAGGGCCGAAAGTCCTCCCCGGTGCGTCCGAAGTACATCGCGGAGGTCGGCCTTCTCGGGCGGGCCCTCAGCCGTACGGCCAACTGCTCCAGGCGTTCGGGCCAGCGACACTGACGATCTCTTGACCCTTCTGACTTGGACGAGTGGCTGGTCGAATCGCGTCGTCCACCGCCGACCGCAATCTCAGCCGTAGAGACGATGGGTCGAGCAGCGCCGCGAGACGGAGCCCGTCGAGGAAGGCCGGCCATTGGTCGGTCCGGTTGGGCGCCGAGCCGGCGTCGAGAACGTCGACGTCGAGGCGATGCCGTCCGCACGAACAACCCCGTCCGTGGCGCATCTCGTGGCTTCCGGCATGGTCCTACCGCCGACTCATGTCGGCCGACGGCGGTGCGCTCACTTGCCTTCGTGGATGATGGCGACTGGTCGCGGACTGTGCCGGGCGCACTTGTCGCTCACCGACCCGAGCAAGAGCCCTGACAGCGTCCCATGGCCTCGGGAGCCCACGACGAGGAGGTCCGCGCCCGCAGCGACCGCGCACAGACGCTCGCCCGGGTCCCCCTCGAGGACGAGGGGCTCGACCTTCACGACCGGTTCGGCTCCTACCGCTCCTTCGATGGCCGTCGTCAAGCGCGACCGCGCTAGCTCCTCGATGACGTTGTCTGCGGGCCAGTAGCCTCCCGGCCAATCGCTCTCGGCCCCGTAGCTGTGAGTCCTTGTCCAGACGGTCGCCGCCTGGATCCTCCAGCCGCGAGCAACGGCCTCGTCGATGGCCCATCGCAGTGCCCGCAAGGAGCCTTTCGACGCGTCGATACCGACGATGACCAAGCCACCGTCACTGCGCGGCTCCTCCAGCCCGACGGCAACCCTCGGGACGATCACCAGCGGCCGTGGACTGTGATGGGCGCACTTGCTCGCCACCGAGCCCAGCAACAGCTCGCCGAAGCCGCCGTGTCCACGGGAGCCGACGACGAGAAGATCGGCCTGCTCTGCTCGCCGGCAGAGGACCTCGGTGGGATCGCCCTCGACGACCGTTGTCTCGATCGTCACCTGGGGGTGGGCGCTGGCTGATTCCGAGACGGCCTGTGCCAGCAGTTGTGCAGTTCTCTCCGCCACGGCACGGTCGTGTCCGCCGATAGAGGGAAAACTCCGAAACTCCAAGCTCATGTCCGGGCTGTCGGCACCGCGCCATACCGCGACGGCCTCGACGGCCGCTCCTCTAAAAGCCGCGTCCTCGATCGCCCAGGCAAGCGCCTGGCGCGACCCTTCGGAGTTGTCAACCCCTACAAGAATGCGGTCAA
>JAJYVX010000311.1 GCA_021791795.1 Actinomycetes bacterium
CCACCCTGTCGGTCCTCACCAACGTCTTCACCGACCCGCGTGAGCGGGCGCAGGCGATCGGCTTCTGGTCGGGGACGACCGGCCTCGGCGTGGCGGTCGGTCCGGTGATCGGCGGATGGCTCCTCGCTCACTACTGGTGGGGGTCGGTGTTCCTCGTCAACGTGCCCATCTGCGCGCTGGGCCTCGCCTTCATGCTGTGGCTCGTCCCGAATTCGAAGGACCGGAATGCCAAAAGGCCCGACGTGGTCGGCGCGGTCCTCTCCACCGGGGGCATGTCGCTCCTTTTGTGGGGCATCATCGACGCACCGTCGGCCACCTGGGGCTCCCCGTCGATCCTCTCGGCGGTCGCCGGCGGCGCGGGGCTGCTCGTCGCGTTCGTCGCGTGGGAGCGCCGCTCGGACCACCCCATGATCGAGCTCTCGCTGTTCCGCTCGAGACGGTTCACGGGGGCGATCCTTGCGATGGGGCTCGTGATCTTCGCGTTGATGGGCGGGCTCTTCCTTCTCACCCAGTTCCTCCAGTTCTCCCTCGGCTACAGCGCGTTCGGCACCGGCGTGCGCATCGCGCCGATCGCGTTGCTCCTCCTCGTGGTGGCGCCGTTGTCGATCTTCCTCGACCGGAAGTTCGGCTCGAAGCCCGTGGTGCTCGCAGGGCTCGGCCTCGTGGCGGCAGGGTTCGGCATGCTCTCGTTCACGTCGGTGCACGGCGGCTACGCCCAGGCATTGCCCGCCTTCGTCGTGATGGGGATCGGCGTGGGGCTCGCCTTCGCGCCCTGCACGGAGTCGGTGATGGGCTCGGTCCCCCTCGATCGCGCGGGCGTCGGCTCCGCGACGAACAGCGCGTCGCTCCAGGTCGGCGGAGCGACGGGCGTGGCGGTCCTCGGCAGCGCGCTGAACAGCCGCTACCAGCACGCACTGTCGCCCGTCCTCCAGCACGCGCACGTCCCCCAGAGCGTCGCCTCGCTGGTGCTGGGCTCGCTCGGCGGCGCGATCGCCGTCGCGGCGAAGGTCGGCGGGCAGATGGGCGCCCAGCTCGCGTCGACGGCGCGCGAGGCGTTCACGAGCGGGCTCGACCTGTCGGTGACCATTGCCGCCCTGGTCGTGGGGACCGCGGCGCTCGTCGTGTTGGTGGTGCTCCCCAACCGCGCCCCGCCGGCGGCCGGTCAGCTCCCCGACGCCGGGGGGACGCCGGCCCCGGCCCCGGGATCCGAGCCCGGGATCCGAGCCCGGGCTCAGGAGCGGCGCTCATCGGCTTGATAACGTCGCCGGGGCGTCCACGCCACTGCCAAGGAGCGACCATGGGTGCGGAGTCGACCTCCCCGTTCCTCGTCGACCGACCGGCCACCGCGGCGTACCGGGCGGCGCGTGACCGGCTGATCGCCGTGCGAGACAGCTACGACCGGGCGCTCCAGGAGTTCTCGTTCCCGGACGTGGGGCCGGTCTTCAACTGGGCGCACGACTGGTTCGACCCCGTCGCTCGGGGGAACCCGCGCCCGGCGCTGGTCGTCGTCGGCGAGGCCGGGACCCGTCAGGCCTGCACGTTCGACCAGCTCGCGTCGCGCTCCGACCAGGTGGCAGCGTGGCTGCGAGCGGTGGGCGTGCGCGCGGCAGACCCGCTCATCGTGATGCTCGGCAACCAGGTCGCGCTGTGGGAGACCATGCTCGGGGCGATGAAGATCGGCGCGGTCATCGTGCCGACCACGACCGCGCTCGGTCCGCCCGACCTGTCCGATCGCCTCGAGAGATCCGGCGCTCGCTTCGTCGTCTGCGACGCGGCCGATGCGGCCAAGTTCGATCACGTGCCCGGCACCTACCAAAGGATCTCGGTCGGCCACGTTGCGGGCTGGCACGACCTCGAAGAGGCCTATGGCCTCGACGCCGAGCCCGTCGCACATCCTCGGAGCGCTGCGGACGACCCCCTGCTCCTCTACTTCACCTCGGGCACCACGAGCCGGCCCAAGGTCGTCGAGCACACCCAGGTGTCGTACCCGGTCGGCCACCTGTCGACGATGTACTGGATCGGCATCCGGCCCGGCGACGTGCACTGCAACATCTCCTCGCCCGGCTGGGCGAAGCACGCCTGGTCGTGCCTGTTCGCACCGTGGGCGGCAGAGGCGAGCGTGCTCGTCCTCGACTACGAGCGCTTCGACCCGGCCGTCTTGCTGGCCCGCTTGCGCGAAGAACGCGTCACGACCTTCTGCGCGCCGCCCACCGTCTGGCGCATGCTCATCCGGTCGGACCTCTCTTCGGGCCCGGGCACACTGCGGGAGCTCGTGGCCGCCGGAGAGCCGCTGAACCCGGAGGTCATCGCCCAGATCCGGCGGAAGTGGGGCCTCACGATCCGCGACGGCTACGGCCAGACCGAGACCACCGCGTCGGTCGGCAACCCACCGGGCACGCCGCTCAAGCCGGGCTCGATGGGCCGGCCGCTCCCGGGCGTGCCGGCGGTGCTCGTGGACGTCACGAACGGCACCCTCGTGGAAGGCCCTGGCGAGGGGGGGTTGTGCCTCGACCTCGCCGCGCGGCCGCTGAGCCTCATGGCCGGGTACCGCGGCGGTGGAGCGGGCGCGTTCGAAGGCGGCTACTACCACAGCGGAGATGTCGCGTTCCGCGACGAGGACGGTTACATCACCTTCGTCGGACGCACCGACGACGTCTTCAAGTCCTCCGACTACAAGGTCAGCCCGTTCGAGGTGGAGAGCGTGCTCATCGAGCATCCCGCGGTCGGCGAAGCGGCAGTCGTGCCCGCGCCCGACGACCTGCGTCTCTCCGTGCCGAAGGCCTACATCGCGCTGTCGCCGGGAGCGGAAGCGACCCGCGAGACC
>JAJYVX010000312.1 GCA_021791795.1 Actinomycetes bacterium
GTGGCGGTTGGAGTCCCGGATCTGGCCTGGGCCGAGGGTGCCACCGCCCGGCGCGACGAGCTCGTCCCCGGTGGCCATGATCCCGACCCTCGGCCGCGGGTGGACTCTCACCGTGGCCGCGCCGGTGCTCGAGATCACTCCCATGAGGGCAGGGCTGAGAACGTCGCCTCGCCGGGCGACCACGGTCCCGGCGGGGATGTCGCTACCCGCCTCGCGGACGTGAATGCCGGGCTCCACGCTGTCGAGCACCCTCACGCGACGGGCAGTTGGGGCGCCTGCCGCTTCGGTCCGCTCGACGATCGCTATGCCGTCCGCCCCCTCCGGCATCGGGGCGCCGGTCATGATCTGCACCGCCTGACCCGAGCTCACAACGACGTCCGGGGCGGCGCCGGCAGCGACGAGACCGACGACTTCGAGCTCGACCGGGGGCGAGACCGTATCCGACGCCACCACCGCGTACCCGTCCATGGCCGAGTTGGCGAACGGCGGGACGTCCTCGGGAGCAGCCACCGCTTCAGCGAGGACGAGGCCGCGGGCCGAATCGACGGGCAGCGCGACGGCGTCGAGTGGCCGGCACCGCTCGAGGACGAAGCGCTGGACCTCGGCGAGGGGGACGAGACCCTCCTCGTACGAACCGTGACTAGCTGGCAGGAGCACCTCCTCTGGCGGCCCTCTGTATACTTAGCACTCGCATGGGTTGAGTGCTAACCCAGCTCGAGACGGGGCCGGTCGGCGTCGTCCGGGAGCTGCGAGGGAGGAACGGCTGGATGCCGACTTACGAGTACGTGTGCAGATCGTGCGACGAGCACCTCGAGGTCGTTCAGTCCTTCACCGACGAGCCGCTCATCGAGTGTCCTAGCTGCGAGGGCGAGCTCAAGAAAGTCTTCGGGAACATCGGGATCGTGTTCAAGGGGAGCGGTTTCTACAAGACGGACAGCCGCTCGAAGAGCTCGAAGTCCGGGAGCGACGTGAAGTCGGGCGGCGAGGCGAAGAGCTCGGGCCCTGCGAGCGATTCGAAGCCCGACACGAGTCAGAAGTCTTCCGAGTCGAAGCCGGCCGACAAGCCGGCGACCACGGCGACCTCCGACAAGCCTTCGAAGAGCACGGTCGCTGCCGCAGCTTCCTGACCCCGGCCTCAGCCGTCGCTCGTGTCGCGCAGTGACGGCACGACCCGGGCGCGCCAGGGCCGGTGCGAGTCGAAGTGGTGCCCGACGACCTGACCGGAGCGGAGCGAGGCGAGGAACTCGTCGCGGCCGGTGAAGGCGGCCATCTCCACATAGGCGGCGCCGATTGCCTCGGGCACGTGCGAATCGGAACCGGCGCCTGCGGCGACGCCGAGCCGCGCCGCCGCGGCCGCCGCCTCACGGTTGCACGACTCGAGCGAGGTCTTGGCGTTGAAGGCCTCGATGACGTCGAGCATCCCCTCGCCGGCGAGCTGCTCGATCACCTCCGCCCGTAGCCGGTGTCGCATCGGGTCGAACGGGTGCGGCGCGTAGACGATGCCGCCCTGGGCACGGATCGCCCGGGCGGCTTCGAGGGCGCTCCGGCAGCCGGGTGGTATGCGCTCGGCGAGGAACAGCCCGATCAGCTCGCCGTCGGGAGTGCGCTGCTCCTGGCCGACGATCACGCGACATGCCAGCTCGCCCGCAAGGCGCTCGGCTCCGGCGATCGTCGAGTGGTCGGTGATGCAGACGACGTCCATCTCACTGCCCGACACAGCGGCGGCGAGCTCATCCGGCGTCGTCGTCGAGTCTCCCGACCACATCGTGTGGACGTGGCAGTCGACTCGCAGCTTTCCCGCCGTGCGTGCCGCCAGATGAGCATGGCGCTCGACTGCCGACTCGGCGGCCGCCCGAGTCATCGCTCAGGCGCCGCTCACCGACATGTCGTCGATGGCGAGCGTGACACCCGTGGCCGATCCGGGCAGCCACTCGAGATCAGAGCCGACGACGAGGACGCGCTGCAGCATGCGCTGGAGCGTGGAGGCGATCGTGATCTCCCGCACCGGCTCCGCCAGCCCGCCCTCACGGATCATGAGTCCGGTCGCCCCGAGGGAGAAGTCCCCGCTCACAGTGTTGACACCGGTGTTCGTCCCCGTCACGGACTGCACGTAGAGACCATGGCCGACCCGGCGGACTATCTCGTCGAAGGAGAGCTCGCCGGGCTCGACCGAGATCGCCCGTGCCCCGACTCTCGGCGTCGTCTTGTAGCCGCCGCGAACCGCGGAGGCGGTCGAGCTGACACCGGCGACGCGTGCCGAGTGCGCGTCGTAGAGGTAGCCGAGGAGCTTGCCGCCTTCGATGAGCCGGTTCGCCCGGCACGAGAGTCCTTCCCCGTCGAACGCGCTCGCCCCGAAGGATCCGGCGTCTGTCGGGTCGTCGAAGAGAGTGAAGGCGCTCGAAGCGACCTCCTCGCCGAGCCTGCCGGCGAAGAGGCTCCGCCCCTTCGCGACCTCCTCGCCGGAGAGCGCGCCAGCGAGCATCGACAGCAGCGTCGCCGAGACCCGTGGATCGAACACGACCGGCACACGGGTCGATTTCGGCTTCGTCGCGCCGAGCGTCCGCGTCGCCCGAGTGATCGCGTCGCGCGCCGGACGCCCGGCGTCGAGGTCTCCGAGGGCCCGCCCGGCCGTGTGGCCGGATCCGGTCTGGGTGTCGTCGCCCGAGCCCGCGACGACTGACGTGTAGAGAACACAAGAACCGCGACTCGTCTCCGTCTCGATCCCGGTGGAGGACGCGATCGCTACCCGCGCCATGTGGTCCATGTAGTCCGAGCTCGTGACCTGCCTCACCCGAGCGTCGCGGCTTCTCGCCTGCCGGTC
>JAJYVX010000067.1 GCA_021791795.1 Actinomycetes bacterium
CTTGCGGGTGGCTTCCTTCGGAGCCCTCCGGCTCGAGCGGTCGCGATCGTTGTTGCGTGCCATCAGAACGGCTCCTCGTCTGCCGCGTAGCTGTAGTCGGCCGTCGTGCCCGCCGAGGAGGACTGAGCTCCACCCGAACCGCCGCCCGAACGAGCGCTTCCTTCGCCCGGCCCACGGCGCTCGTTCTTCGTCACCTGGGCGGTCGCCCAACGAAGGCTCGGCCCGATCTCGTCCGCGGTGATCTCGATCTTCGAGCGCTTCTCGCCCTCTGACGTCTCCCAGCTCCGCTGGTCGAGTCGGCCCGTCACGATCACGCGGGCACCCCGTTTGATGCTCTCGCAGGCGTTCTCAGCGAGCTCGCGCCAGCAGACCACGTCGAAGAAGGAAGTCTGCTCCTCCCACTCCTGGGTCTGACGGTTCTGCCATCTCCGGTTGACGGCGAGCCCGAAGGTCGCCGTCGGCTGCCCGCTCGGCGTGAACCGAAGCTCCGGATCCCGGGTCACGTTCCCAACCATTGTCACCGAATTGCCGTTCGACATCTCTTGATCTCCAGTTCGCGCTCAACCCGCCGCTTGCTCGCGGGCGGGTTCGGTGTCGGGGGAAGCCGACCGGGCTTCCGATGACCCGCGTGCGTTGCCTCCGGCGGAGGGGCGACGCGGCTGTCGCGGTGCGCTCCGCCGGCCGGCTGCCTTCTCCGGTTGGCGGAGGACCTTGTGGCGGAGGACGCTGTCCTCGAGAGTGAGCATCCGGTCGACCTCGGCCATGGCGTCGGGCTCGGCAGTCGCTTCTATCAGCACGTAGAAGCCCTCGCTACGGTGCTTCAGCTCGTAGGCGAAAGTCCTCCGTCCCCAGTAGTCGACCTGGCCCGGTGTGCCACCACGCTCGCGGAGGACCTCGAGGACCCTTTCGACCAGCGCACGGATGCCGGCCTCCTCGAGGTCGACATCGAATATGACCATGACTTCATACGGCCGCATAGCGGCTCTCACCTCCTCCGGACCCGACGGCTTGCGTCGGGGCCCCGTGTCGCACGGGGCAGGGGCTGTCAGGAACGGTGACATCGTACCCGACCTCCCCGACAGCCCGGTCCGCCTGACGAGCCGTCGCCGACGACAGGAGACCCGTCCGCGCTGCGACACGGCAGTCTTCATGGTCGCCGGAGGAGGCACGTCGTGAAGGATGCCAGCGGGTTGTATCACTCGATCAGCCGCAGCTACGAGGCTGGCGGTGATCAGGAGCCGACGAAGCGCTCCTTCAGCTCGGCCGACCCGTGGTAGGACTCCTCGTCGGCGGGGAACGAGCCGATGCGCACGTCCGCCGCATAGGCGGCCACCGCCTCCGTCACGATCTCGCCCACGTTCGCGTAGCGCCGGACGAACTTCGGCGTAGGCCGGTTCCCCATGCTCAGCATGTCGTGGATGACGAGGACCTGCCCGTCGCAGGACGGCCCCGCGCCGATGCCGATCGTCGGCACGTCGATCTCGGCGGTCACCTTCGTGGCGAGCACGTCGGGCACGCCTTCCAGCACGACGGCGAAACACCCCGCCGCGACAAGTGCCTTCGCGTCCTCCACGAGCGCCTCGGCTGCGGTCACGGCCCTTCCCTGCACCCGGTACCCCCCCATGGCGTGCACCGACTGGGGGGTGAGCCCGAGATGGGCCATGACGGGGATCTCCGCCGAGATGATCGCCTCGACGGCGGCGAGACGCTTGACACCGCCCTCGAGCTTCACGGCGCCGGCGCCGGCCCTCACGAGCTTCGCGGCGTTCCTCACCGCCTCGAAGGGCTCCGTGTGGTAGCTCATCCAGGGCATGTCGCCGACCACGAGGGCCCGCGGCTGGGCTCTCGCCACTGCCCCGACGTGGTGGGCCATGTCCTCGATGCCGACCTCGAGCGTCGAGGGGTAGCCGAGCACAGCCTCCGCGAGCGAGTCGCCCACGAGTATGAGGTCCACGCCCGCCGCATCGACGAGCCTCGCGAACGGCTCGTCGTAGGCGGTGATCATCACGAGCGGCTCGTGGCCCTCGCGACGCTTGGAAGTGCGGATCATCGGGACGGTCACCCGATCCGTCACTGCTGCCATGTCTGCCTCCTTCCGTCCAGCGCCTTTCGGCTGCCGGCGGTGATAGAGCGGTCCAGCGGGCTGTCAACGAGAAGCGGCTGCCCTTCCCACGTTGAACGTGCTGAGGAGGTGGTTCCAGCTGCACTCCGTGCACACCTCCACCACGTAGCAGGCGAGCTCACCGGGGCGGCGCGAGATCTTCGGCAGGTCGCCCGGGGCGAGCGCACGCCCGCTTGCCGGGAGTCGCGGGCCGAACGCGAACGTGACGTGCACGAGGTTGCACTCCTCGCAGATGGGGCACTCCGTCGACGTCTCCCGCCCGAGGTTGCGTGCCACGCGCAAGAGCTCGGGCTGCGCGTCGCACACGTCCGTGCGCCCGAGCCTGCCGCGGCGAAACTCGCGCAGCAGCGACTCGCGGACGAGCCGGTACTCGATCCGTCCCGACTTCGGGGGTCCCCCCGACCCGAAGAACCTCTGCTGACCGCTCCGCAAGCTCGGCATCTCGGGCCAGGCTAATCCGCGCCGGTGGCGAGGAGGTCGCTTCCGGGCACCGGTGTGATTGAATCATCCGACATATCGGTGCGATATGTCGGATGTTGCTAAGATGCTCGATCGTGCTCGAGTTGGCGATCCTCGGGCTCCTGATGGAGCACCCGATGCACGGCTACGACCTGCGGAAACACCTCCGCGGGGAGTTCGGCCTGCTGTCCAGCCTCTCTTTCGGCTCTCTCTACCCCGCGCTCGCCCGCCCCGAGGCATCCGGAGCCGTGCGCGAAGTGGCGCCCGGTCTCGAAGGATCGCTCTCGGACCAGGCCGGTCCGAACGGAAGCGGCTCCTCGCGGGTCGCCTCCCCGGCGGCCGTCGGGCTCACAGGCTCCCTCAGCGGTGAGCTTGCCGCTTTCAAGGCGCGGCTGGCGGCTCGGTCGGCCGCCTACCCGCTGCCGAACGAGCTACGGCAGGCTCGCAGGTCGAGCACGAGGTCGCGCAAGGTCTACGAGATCACGCCCGTAGGAGAGAATCTCTTCGAGACGCTCCTCTCTTCCGATGGGGGTCCGACCGAGGACGGCCGCAGCTTCGCGGTGAGGTGGGCGTTCGCGAGGCACCTCCCGTGCGAGGCGCGCCTTCGCCTCCTCGAGCGGCGCAAGCGAGAGCTCGAGGCTCGTCTCGGCGAGGGAGAGCGCCGACGCCTCAACAGGACGAGGCCCCTCGACCGCTTCGAGAGCTCGATCATCGAGCACTCCGATGCCCAGGTCCGCTTCGACCTCGACTGGATCGGCGAGTTGATCGGTACCGAGCAGAGCCTGCTCGGGCGCAAGACGGAGACCGAGGTGTCTTGAGGGTGCCTCGGCAGGAAGAAAGGCAGGCTGGCATGTCCGGCGTTCCGACAGACATCCCGAACTCGAAGATCAAGGTCGCCATCGCCGGCGTGGGCAACTGCGCCAGCTCGTTCGTGCAAGGGATCGAGTACTACCGCGAAGCCGATCCTTCCGAGACGGTCCCGGGCCTCATGCACGTGGTGCTCGGCGGTTACCACGTCGGGCAGGTCGAGGTGGTCGCTGCCTTCGACGTGGACGCGACCAAGGTCGGCCTCGATCTCGGCAAGGCGATCTTCGCCGGCCAGAACAACACGATCCGTTTCGCCGACGTGCCGGAGCTCGGGGTCACGGTGCAGCGGGGACCGACGCTCGACGGGCTCGGGCGCTACTACCGCGACACCGTCGAGGAGTCGCCTGCCGAAGCGGTGGACGTCGCCGGGGTGTTGCGGGAGTCGGGAGCCGAGGTGCTCGTCTCCTACGTTCCCGTCGGCAGCGAGCGCGCGCAGAAGTTCTACGCGACGGCGGCGATCGAGGCGAAGGTGGCCTTCGTCAACGCCATACCCGTCTTCATCGCGAGCGATCCGCAGTGGGCGGACCGCTTCAGGGAGGCAGGGGTGCCGATCATCGGTGACGACATCAAGAGCCAGGTCGGTTCGACCATCGTGCATCGCGTCCTCACGCGCCTCTTCGAAGACCGCGGCATGGTCCTCGACCGCACCTACCAGCTGAACGTCGGCGGGAACATGGACTTCCTCAACATGCTCGAGCGCGAGCGCCTCGAGTCGAAGAAGATCTCGAAGACCCAAGCGGTTACGAGCCAGATCGAGCACACCATCCCCGAGGAAGCCGTCCACATCGGGCCATCCGACCACGTCCCTTGGCTGGAGGACCGCAAGTGGGCCTACATCCGGATGGAGGGCAGGAACTTCGGCGACGTGCCCTTGAACCTCGAGCTCAAGCTCGAAGTCTGGGACTCGCCCAACTCGGCGGGGGTGATCATCGACGCCGTCCGTTGCGCGCGGATAGCCCTAGACCGCGGCATCGGCGGCCCCGTCGAGGGGCCGTCGGCCTACTTCATGAAGTCGCCGCCCGTCCAGTACCGGGATGAGGAGGCTCGCCAGATGGTGGAGGACTTCGCCGCCGAAGCCTGAGCCGGCGCCTCGCCGCTCAGGCGATGCTCTTCCCGGCCCACCATCCGCGGAGACGGCGCCGGATCTCCTCCTCGCCGACGAACCCCTCGTCGAGCCGGATCTGCAGGAGGAAGGCGAGCGCCTCGCCGACCGCGCGGCCCGGGCGGATGCCGAGTTCGGCCATGACGGCGTCGCCGTCGATCTCCGGCCTGATGGAGTCGAGCTCCTCGCGCTCCTTCAGGTCGGCGAGCCGGCTCTCGAGCTCGTCCATGCGGTCGTTGAGTGCCTTCGCGCGGGCGGCGTTCCGGGTCGTGCAGTCGCTGCGGGTGAGCTCGTTCAGCCTGTCGAGGAGCGGTCCCGCCTCCCGCGCGTAGCGCCTCACGGCCGAGTCGGTCCATCCCATCTTGTAGGTGTGGAAGCGCAGGTGCAGCTTGACGAGCCCGGTCACCGCCTCGATCTCGTCGCCTGGGTAGCGGAGCGCCTTCAGCCGATCGCGGGTCATCCGGGCGCCGACGACGTCGTGGTGGTGGAAGCTCACGCCTGCCGGACCGATCGCCTTCGTGCGCGGTTTCCCGACGTCGTGGAAGAGCGCCGCCAACCGGAGGATCTTGTCCGGGCGCGTCTTCTCCACGACAGCGACGGTGTGGGCCAGCACGTCCTTGTGGCGGTGAACCGGATCCTGCTCGAGCGCCAGCGCCGGCAGCTCGGGGATGAAGATGCCGGCGAGCCCGGTCCCAACGAGGAACCACAGCCCCTTCGACGGTCGGGGCAGCACGAGCAGCTTGTCGAGCTCGTCGCGGATGCGTTCGGCCGAGACGATTCCGAGGCGGTCGCGCAGCTCCTTCACGGCGTCGACGAGCGCCGCGTCCGGTTCGAGCTCGTAGCCGGCGAGGAAGCGGGCCGCCCGCAACATGCGCAGAGGGTCGTCGGAGAAGGAGTCGCGCGGTTCGAGCGGTGTCCGCAGCCTCGCCGCCGCGAGGTCGTCGAGGCCGGCGTAGGGATCGATCAGCTCGAGGTCGGGCAGCGAGAGCGCCATCGCGTTGATCGTGAAGTCGCGGCGGGACAGGTCGCTCACGATGTCGTCGCCGAAGACCACATCGGGCTTGCGCGACTCGTACGAGTACGCTTCGGCGCGGTGGGTGGTGATCTCGAGCCTGCGCCCGCCGACCGTGGCGCCGATCGTTCCGAAGCGCTTGCCCTGCGTCCAGACCGCCGCGGCCACCGGGCGCACTATGCGTTCGATGTCGTCCGGCCGGGCCGTGGTCGTGAAGTCGATGTCGGATTCTTCGACGGCGGCCTCGTCCCCGGCTGCCGCTCCGGCAGACGAGACACCGGGCTGTGCGACGCCGGCTGCGGCTCGGAGAGCCCGTCCCGGTCTTCCCGCGATGGCGTCCCGGACCGTGCCCCCGACGAGGTAGAGCGCCTCCCCCTCGGCCGCGAAGCGCTCGCCGAGTGGCAGTGCCACGTCGAGGTCGGGCCGCAGCCGCTCGGGGATCACGCCCGGGGAGGGTACCGCCGGCTCAGCTGAGCCCGTGAACCCGCTCCGCGGTGGCGACGATCTCGCTTCCCGCCTCGAGGTAGGGCCCACCGGAGGTGACGCGCTCCGGACGGCATTCGACGCCGGCCAGTGCGGCCACGCAGCTCGCCACGGAGACCTCGAGCGCGGCTACGTCGTATCCGCCTTCGAGGAAGGCGATCCTGCGCCCGGCCGGGGCGAGGGACATGCTCAGAGTCGTCAAATCACCGAAGTCGCCGGCCGATAGCCCGAGCTCTGTCAGCGGATCGGCCCTGTGGGCGTCGAAGCCCGCCGACACGAGAACCCAGTCGGGCCGGAACCGCTCGGTCACAGGGATGACGACCCTGTCGAATGCGGCCCTGTAGACGTCGCCGGTCGTCAGCTGCGGCAGTGGCAGGTTGACGGTCGCGCCCTTGCCTGCCCCGGCTCCCGTCTCGTGCAGCGCGCCGGTACCGGGGTAGAAGGGGTACTGGTGGAAGGAGACGTAGAGGACATCGCGGCTCTCGTAGAAGATGTCCTGGGTACCGTTGCCGTGGTGGGCGTCCCAGTCCACTATCACCACCCTGTCGCCCTTCGCGGCGAGGTGGGCCGCCGCCACGGCCACGCTGTTGAAGAGGCAAAACCCCATCGCCTCGTCCCTCAACGCGTGGTGCCCCGGAGGGCGAACCGCGAGGAACGCCGCCTCGGCCTCTCCCGCCACCAGGCGCTCGGCGGCGTCGACACCCGCGCCCGCCGCCCGCAGCGCGGCGTCGAAAGAGCCTGTCGACGCGGCCGTGTCGGGGTCGAGGAACCCACCGCCTGCTGCACAGAAGTCTTCGAGGCGCTTGATGTACGAATCGTCGTGCACGCGGGCCACCTCGTTCCTCGAGGCGAGGCGCGGCTCGAAGTCGACGAGGTCGTCCACGACGCCGGACTCGGCCACGCCTCTCAGCACGGCTTCGAGCCGCTCGGGTCGTTCCGGGTGGCTACGGCCCGTGTAGTGCTGACGGAACGAGTCGTGGCGGCCGAGCAGGACTGGCACTGCGAAAGAACGTAACGCCAACACTGCGAGGACACGCCGGCCGATAGGCTCCCGGCGCGTGCGGGCGCCACAAGAGTTCCGTCGAAGGCGCATCGCCGTCTGGCGCTTCCTCGTCGTCGTGCTTGCGCCTGCCCTCGTCGCCCTCCTTTTCCCGGTGTCGGGGACTGCCTCGGCCTCGAGCAGCTCGCCGAGCACGCTCGCCCTCACCGGACAGTTCCCCGCGGTCGTGACGAAGGCGAGCGGATTGACTGTCGGAGTGTCGGTCCGCTCGGCTCTTCCGGCGGACCAGCTCGGCATAGCCGTCACTCTCTTCGACAAGGCCCAGTACGTCGACACCTTCGAGCAGACCCTCCAGGGCAGCCCGGCCGGGCTGGGCGTCATGAGCGGGACGTCGCAGGCGATCCCTCTCAGCACCTTCGAGCGGCAGGCGGACGGCGGGAGCTTCGACATCAGCCTCCCGGTGTCGGCTCCGGGCGTGGCGGGAAACCCGAGCTCGCCCCGCCGGGGCACGCTGCTCCAGCTCTCCTGCAGCCCCGGGCAGTGCGCCGGCGTCTACCCGTTGCTCGTCTCGCTCACGAACCTCAACGACGGCGAGACGCTCGCCACGTTCATGACGTATCTCGTGCTCGATCCGCCGGCCGAGACGGCCCAGGCGAGCCGGATCCTCTTCGCCTGGGTGATGACGGTGGGGAGTCACCCTGCCATCACGGCGACCGGGGCGGGGCGGCCGGCTGCGAGCGACACCCGGCTGGTCTCTCAGCTGGCCGCTGCGAGCCGGAGCTATCCCTCTGTGCCGCTCAACTTGAACGTAGTGCCCCAGTTCGTCGAGGGGCTCGCTCTCGACAAGCGCTCGCCGACGAGCGCCGCGGCGCTCTCCTCGCTCCGGGCCTTCGCCCGCTCGCCCTCCCGCTTCGAGATGATCCCGGCGCCGTTCACGAACGTCAACCTCTCCGGGCTGCGGGAGAGCGGCCTCGCGAGCGACACCGTGTTGCAGCTGACCGAGGGCAGGGCGACACTGCGGAAGTACCTCGGCACCGCCGGGCAGACGAACGAATTCGCCGCGCTCACGCCCATCGCCGGACGGATCGCCGCGGGCCTCGCGTCGGCGGGCGTGAACTCCCTCGTCGTGCCTTCAGACAGCGTCGTCCCGGCGGCGCCGGCGAACGTCGTCTACGCGGCGCTCTCACCGTTCGTCGTGCGCAACGTCGGCGTCGAGGCCGTCGCCTCCGAGTACGGCCTGCAGATGCACCTCGGCGGCTCGGGCAACGCCGTCCTAAGGGCCAACCAGCTGCTCGCCAACCTCGCCGAGCTGTTCTTCCAGGTGCCCAATTCCCGCAAGGGGGTCACCCTGCTCTGCCCGGCCGGCTGGTCGCCTGGCTCGTCCTTCCTCGACACGGTCATGGCCGGCCTCGCCGGCAACCCGCTCGTCAAGGCCGCGACCGTCTCAGAGCTGTTCGGCATCGCACCCGGAGCGGCCGGGGGAGCGAGCTTGCTGCGGACGCGGTCTCTCGAGGGCTCGTCCGCCAGTCCGCCCCTTCCCGAGCCGAGCATCGGCACAGGACGCGCCCAGCTGCTGGCTGTGTCCTCCATCATGCCGAGCGCCACGACGACGACCAGCCGGCTGACCGAGGCCTACCTGCTCTCGGAGACCGCCGGCATCACAGAGGCGCAGCGCGCCGCGTACCTCTCGGAGATCTCGGGCGCCCTCCGGCGCACCGCCGAGCTGCTCAGCCCTCCCTTCGGGCACACCGTCACCCTTACCTCCCTCAATGCCAAAGTGCCTCTCACGATCGTGTCGCGGGCGTCGGTGCCCATATACGTGAAGATCGCGCTCTCGAGCCCCGAGCTCGGGTTCACCCGAGTGCATTCGTTCACCGTGCGACTGCTGCCTCACACGAACATCGTCCCGGTGGAGCTCACCGCCCGCACATCGGGCGACTTCCCCCTCGAGATCCAGGTCCTCGCGCCCGCTGGCTCCTACCTCCTCTTGTCCGGACGCGTCACGATCCGCTCGACGGCGATCTCGGGCGTGGCCGTGGCGATCTCGGTCGCAGCTCTGGCCTTCCTCGTCATCTGGTGGTCCCGCTCCATAATGAAGAGGAGACGCAAGCTCCACCGCGAACGTGGGGCGCTTCTCGCCGCGGGCGGACGGGGCGGCAATCCGGAAGGGGTCTGACCGCTTGGTGAGCAGCGAGCAGCCGTTCGCCGAACGGTCGCGCAAGCGCTTCCTCCTGCGAAAGTCGACGCCACGCGACGGTCTGGAGGCCTTGGCGAGGCTGGGAAGACCTCCTGGCCGCCGCGGCGGCCCCTCCTCCGGGCCAAGCGAGCCGCTCGACCCGGCGCCGATCGCTCCCGGGCGTCCTGCCACACCCCGCGCTCAGCCCGGGGCCGGGGTTGGGGTCCCCGGCGACGGTAGCGGCGACCGCCTGCTCCGGACCGACTCGGGGGGCATCCTCCGCGCCACTGCCTTCATGGCCGGCGGCACGCTCCTGTCTCGGGTCACCGGTCTGTTGAGGCTCCTCGTCGCCGCCTACGCCCTCGGCGGCAACAATTTGTCCGACGGGTTCAACCTCGCCAACAACACGCCGAACATCGTGCACGACCTCGTGCTCGGCGGTGTCCTCACCGCAACCTTCGTGCCGCAGTTCGTGGACCGTCTGTCGCGCCGTCCCGAAGGCGAGGCGCTCGAGTCGATATCGGCCGTGGTGACCCTCGCAGGCATCGTCCTCGTCGTCGCCACCGCCCTTTTCGTCGCGGGCGCGCCGCTCGTGATCGACCTCTACGCGACGGGCGCCCACACCCCCGGCCTCGCCGCCGAGAAGGCGCTCGCCACAGATCTGTTGAGGCTCTTCGCGCTGCAGTTGCTCGGCTACGGCGCAATAAGCCTCATGACGGCGCTCCTCAACACCGTGCGCCGTTTCGCCCTTGCGGCCTATGTACCGGTGCTCAACAACCTCGTCGCGATCGCGGTCCTCGCCGAGTTCGCCGTCCTCGTGCACCACCACCCGTCCGTGCAGGCGGTGCAGAGCGATCACCGCCTCTTCCTCCTCCTCGGGCTCGGGATAACCGGAGGTGTGATCCTCCAGGCGCTCGCGCTCGTTCCGGCGACCTTGCGGTCCGGGCTGAGGCTCCGGCCGACCTGGCGCCCACGCGATCCGGCAGTGCGCGAGATCCTCTCGCTCTCCGGCTGGACCTTCGGCTTCGTCGTGGCCAACCAGGTGGCCAATTTCGTCGTGCTGGCACTCGCCGTCCACCTCGGGCACGCGAGCGTGACCGATTACACGTACGCGTTCCAGTTCTTCCAGCTCCCCTACGGGATGATCGCCGTGTCGGTGATGGCCGCAGTCACCCCCGAGCTCGCGCGACGCTTCTCCCTCGGGGACAGTCCCGGGCTCGCCCGCCAGTTCGGCATCGGGCTGCGCCGGATGCTCGCGGGCGTGCTGCCCGCGACGGTGGGCTACCTGCTGCTCGCCGGACCACTCGTGGCGCTCCTTCTCCGGCACGGTGCCTTCAGTTCGGCCGATGCCGATCTCACGGGACGGGTGCTTGCCCTGTTCGCGCTCGGCTTGCCCGGATACTGCACCTACCTGCTCTGTATCCGCGGCTTCCAGGCGCTGCGCGACACGCGTACGGCCTTCTTCCTGTATCTACTCGAGAACGGGCTGAACATCCTGCTCGCCTTCGTGCTCATCGGCACGATGAAGACAGCGGGACTGTCACTTGCCCTGGCCATCGCGTACACCGTCTCGGGGGCCGTCGCCCTCCTCGTGCTCCGCCGCCGCATGGGCGGACTCGGGGGTACCCGTGTCGTGGGGCGTTATGTGTTGCGCTCGCTCGTCCTCGCTCTCGTGATGGGGGCGGCCGTCGCTCTTGTGACCGCAGCTGTCGGTTCGGGGACGGGTGTCGGGCTGGTCGTGCGGGTGCTCGCCGGGGTTACGACCGGCGTGGTCGTCTACGGCGCCGGAGCAGCCCTCGCGGCCGGCGGCACCGGCCGGCGGAGCGGACTCGCCGCGTCGGGCCGAGGCTGGCAAACTGCGGGCACGCCGAAGAGCCCGGCAGGAAAGGGGAGACATGGCCGAAGTGCGCGTCGTGACTGACAGCGCCGCAGACCTCGACCGAGCAGTTGCAGCCGAACGGGGAATAGCGATCGTCGACTTGGACGTCCGCCTCGGGGAAGTCGGCCCGGATGTGACGAAGACATGGTCGCCCGAAGAATTTTGGCAGCATAGTGTCAGCAGTTCCGTCCTCCCCGAGACATCGGCACCGTCTCCCGGAGCCTTCGCGGCGACGTTCGAGAAGGCGGCCTCCGAGGGGGCGAGCGGCGTCGTCTGCGTGACGCTCTCGTCCAAGCTCTCCGCCACGTACCAAGCTGCAGTCGCCGGGGCGGAAGCCGTCGCCGACAACATCGACGTGACGGTCGTGGACTCGCTCACCGTGACGATGGCCGAGGGGCTCGTCGTGCTCGCGGCACTGGAGGCGGCCCGTCGTGGCGGCGACGTCGGGGCCGTGGCAAGGACCGCCGAGACCGTCCGGACTCGCACTCACGTCTTCGGAGTCCTCGACACGCTCGACAACTTGCGCAAGGGTGGGCGGATCGGCGGCGCACAGGCCTTCATGGGCTCCCTTCTGTCGATCAAACCCGTCGTAGAGGTGCGAGACGGCGTGGTCGAGGCGGAGTCGCGGCAGAGGACGCGCCAGCGCTCCTTCGAGTACCTGGTCGGGAAGGTACGTTCGGCCGGGTCGATCGCACGGCTCGCCGTCGTCCACGCCGTCGCGCCGGACATCGAGGTGTTCCTCGACCTCCTCTCCGAGACGTTTCCGCGCGACGAGACCGACGTCGGGATCGTCGGGCCCGTCATCGGGACGCACTGTGGGCCGGGCACGATCGGCGTGTGCTTCGAGCTGGCCGCGCCATGACGGGCCCGGATAGTCCCCCCACTATCCTTCGTCATATGTCCACCGACGCCGCTGCCGGTAGCGGGCCCACGGGCTCGGGCGCGCCGCCGAACGACTGGGCGGCACAGGCGACGGCCAAGATCGACGAGGTCGTCTCCATCGTGAGAGACAAGACGGTGCGACCGGTCGGGCGGGTCGTCCGGATCCTCATCCTCGCATTCCTCACTGCCAGTGTGGGGGCGTTGCTCGCCGTTCTCTTCGCCGTGGGGGTCGTCCGCGTTCTCGACACCGAAGTCTTCCACGCGCACGTCTGGGCGAGCTATCTCGTGGTCGGCGGAATCTTCCTGCTCGCCGGACTGTTTCTTTCAAGGGTGGGCCGCGGACAAGACTGAGTGCGGCCGAGCTTCCCCGAGGGAGATGCGCAAAGTGAGTGACGACGGCAACGTTCGCAACGTGGTGATCCTTGGCTCCGGCCCTGCAGGGCTCACCTCGGCGATATACACGGCTCGCGGCGACCTCTCGCCTCTCGTCCTCGAAGGAGAGCCTTCCTCGACCTCGGACCAGCCCGGTGGCCAGCTGATGCTGACCACCGAAGTGGAGAACTTCCCGGGCTTCGCCACCGGGGTCATGGGTCCGGCGCTCATGACCGAGATGAGAGAGCAGGCTCTGCGATTCGGTGCAGAGATCCGGACCGAGAAGGCGGCGCGAGTCGACCTCGAGAGCTCGCCTATTCGCGTGTGGCTAGCCGGTGACCCGGACGACGCTCCTTCGATCCTTGCTCGTACGGTGATCGTCGCCACCGGTGCCCGCTCGCTCATGCTCGGCCTGCCGAACGAGGCGAGGCTCCTCGGTTACGGAGTCTCGACATGCGCGACCTGCGACGGCTTCTTCTTCCGCGACAAGACGATCGCAGTGGTGGGAGGAGGCGACTCCGCCCTCGAGGAGGCCTTGTTCCTCACCAAGTTCGCCAGCTCGGTCACCATCGTCCACCGCCGCGACAGCCTGAGAGCCTCGAAGATCATGCAGGACAGGGCGTTCGCCAACGAGAAGATCCGTTTCGCCTGGAACTCCGTGGTGGAAGACGTGGTGGGAGGCACGACCGTCGAACACCTCAGGCTGCGCAACGTCCTCACCGGAGAGTTGAGCACCCTCGACGTCAGCGGTCTGTTCGTGGCGATCGGCCATGCACCGAACACAGATCTGTTCAAGGGACAGCTCGAGATGGACCCGGCGGGCTACCTCGTCACACACGACGGGACGAAGACGGCTCTGCCGGGCGTGTTCGCCTGTGGCGACGTGCAGGATCACGTCTACCGCCAAGCGGTGACGGCTGCGGGTTCCGGCTGTATGGCGGCGATCGACGCCGAGCGCTACCTCGCCGCCTTGGAGCACGCCGCTTCGGTCGGCGAAGCGACTGGCGGAACTTCGCCGTCCGGCCTCGCCGCGAGCGCGCCCCCCTCGCTCCCGACGGCCGGCGCCACCATCGGGTAGGCGAGAAAGAAGGGTGGCTCGCCTGCCCTCGAGGTCGGCGCCTGTCGCCGGGGCGGGGATGTACGACCGACCAACTACTGCGTCCGAACGATCCAACTACTGCGTCCGAAGAAGTCGAGAACGATAGGAAGGAACATGGCCGAGAACATCATCGACGTCACCGACGACACCTTCGACGAAGAGGTCGTGCTGTCCGACACGCCCGTACTTGTCGACTTCTGGGCGGAGTGGTGCGGTCCCTGCAAGATGGTCGCCCCGGTTCTCGAAGAGCTGGCGGGCGAGAAGGCGGGAAAGCTCCGGGTCGCCAAGCTGAACATCGACGAGAACCCCCGAATCGCTCAGCGCTTCCAGGTGATGAGCATCCCGACGCTTCTCCTCTTCAAGGACGGCGAGGCGCTCAGCCGGATCATCGGAGCACGGCCTAAGAGCCAGATCGTCGGCGAGCTCGACAAGCACATCGTCACCTGAGCTCCACTCTCAGCTGACGGCCGTCTGCCCGTAGCGACTTGGCGCGACAAGAAAGTCCTTTAGTTACTTAGGCTTTCGAAGTGCGCCAAGATGCCGGCAGGGCGTAGCATCTGACCGATGGTCTCGGCTCCCGCGGAGCAGGGACCGGCTAGCACGGTTCTCGAGGGCCCGTCTGAGCTCGCCGGTCCTCCAAGCAGCTTGCCCCTCACGGTCGGGTCGGCCGGCGACGGCGTCGTCGACCTCCAACGACGCCTCGAGCGTCTGGGCTTCAGTTGCGCTGAAGACGACACCGGTACCTTCGCAAGCCGCACACGATCAGCCGTCCTGGCATTCCAGAGAGAGCGCGGATTGCGGACCGACGGCGTCTGCGGTCGCTACACCTGGGCGGCCCTTGTCGAGGCAGGTTTCCGGCTGGGCGACAGGCTCCTTTACCGGCGGGCCCCCATGCTCCGGGGTGACGATGTGGCCGAACTGCAGAAGCGTCTCAGCGTTCTCGGCTTCGACCCTGGAGGTGTCGACGGCATCTTCGGGGACCAGACGGTGGAGGCCTTGGCCGACTTCCAGCGCAACGTCGGTCTCCTGCCCGACGGGATCTGTGGCCCGAGCACGCTCGGCGAGCTCGCTCGGCTACAGCTGCGCCCAGGCGGTGCCGACCTCGTCTCGCTCGTGAGAGAGCGGCTGAGCGTCGGCTCCAGTCCGAGGACGCTCGTGGGACGGCGGATTGCAGTCGGCGAGACAGGGGGCTTCGCAGTCGGAGTACATGCCCTTTGCCGAGCGCTTTCGGCCGCTGGCGCCTTGCCCATTCCGCTTCACCTGCCGGATCCAGAAGAGCAGGCGGTCGCGGCCAACGTTGCAGCAGTCGACTGCTATGTGGGCCTTCGTCTGGAGCCGGAGCAGGCCTGGGCCAGGTCGTTCTTCTACCGCGGGTACCGCTACGAGTCGGTCGTGAGCCGGCGACTCGCCGAATTGGTGCAGGCGAGACTCGTGACGGCACTCGAGCTCGCCGACGGTGGCACCGAGGGAATGGCTCTTCCCGAACTGCGCGGCACTCAGATGCCCGCCGTCATCATCGAGCTGGGTTCGCCCAAACAGGTCGTGATGAGGACCGTCGAACTTTCGGCCGCCGTCGTCGACGCTCTCAGCATCTGGCTCACTCTCGACTGGGACTAGAGCGAGAGGGTACTGCTAATCCACAACCTGTGCATGAGGTTGTGGATCAACATGGAGCGGCGGTGGAGGTGGAGGGTTAGATCTCGGGTCGGTCAGTCCGTCGGCTCGCCGGTGATCCGCCTGTAGATCCGCTCGAGATCGTCCAGATTCGCGAATTCGATGACGACCCGACCCCGCTTCCCACCGACGTCGACGGAGACGCGGGTGTTCAGGTAATCACCGAGCATCTCCTCGAGATCGAGTACTCCCGGAGCTGGCAGCCGTCTCACCTGGTCGGATTCTCGTCTGCCGCTCGGCTCCACCGGCGTGGCACCCTCGGGCCGGCCGATACCGCCGACTGAGTGCGGCTCAACGACGGGCGCCCGCTCCTCAGCCTCCATCGAAGCCTGCTCGAGCTCTGAGCTCGGATCCTCCACCGCCCGGACGAGCAGACGAACCCGCTCCTCGACGGCACGCACCGAAAGGCCGGCCTGAATGGTCTCGCCTGCCAGCTCCTCCTGGAGCGCCCGGTCTGGCGTACCGAGGAGCGCCCGGGCGTGGCCGGCGCTCAGCCGGTTGTCCCGCACGTGGCGCTGGACCGTAGGTGGGAGCTGGAACAGGCGCAGGGAGTTGGTGATGGCGACCCGGCTCTTTCCGACCTTTCTCGCCACCTCCTCGTGAGTGAGGTGGAAGTCCTCTATGAGCTGCTGGTACGCGCCAGCCTCGTCCATCGGGTTGAGGTCCTCCCGGTGCAGGTTCTCCACGAGCGCCTGCTCCAGGCTCGAAGCATCGTCCGCGCTTTGCACGAGTGCCGGAATGGTGCCGAGGCCAGCCCGCTTGGCGGCGCGCATGCGCCGTTCTCCCGCGATGAGCTCGTACTCCTGCTCCGCCACCTGGCGCACGAGCACCGGCTGAAGTATCCCGACAGCCTTGATCGAGTCCACCAGCGTCGCGAGCGATTCCTCGTCGAAGTGCGTGCGCGGCTGGTACTGGTTGGGGCGGATCGCGCTGAGCGGCAGCTCCTGCAGCCTGCTGCCTGTGTGGATCGCCGTTCCCTGCGGTATCAGGGAATTGAGCCCACGGCCGAGTCCGCTACGGCGTGACACCACTGACCTCCTTAGCCAGCTCGCGATATGCGATCGCGCCACGCGAGCTCGGGTCGTGGACCGTGATCGGCTCCCCGAAGGACGGTGCCTCCGA
>JAJYVX010000313.1 GCA_021791795.1 Actinomycetes bacterium
GAGCCGGCTACTCTAGGAGGAGAGTTACACCGTTGTTGTTACAGACCCTTTGAGAAGTCGTCCGAGCTTCTCCAGGATCTGCTCGGCGGTCTTGGTCCAGATGAACGGCCTTGGGTTCTCGTTCCAAGCGACGATCCAGGCACGGAGGTCGGCTTCGAGGGCCTGGACGGATCGGTGGTCGGAGCGCTGCAGTAGATCGGCGGTGATGTAGGCGAAGAACCGCTCGACCTGGTTGATCCAGCTCGAGTAGGTCGGGGTGTAGTGCATGTGGAAGCGGGGGTGCTTGTCCAGCCAGGCTCTCACTGCTGGGGACTTGTGGGTGCCGTAGTTGTCGCAGACCAGGTGGACATCGAGATCGGCGGGGACAGTCGCGTCGATCTTGGCGAGGAACTTCTCGAGCTCGATGCTGCGGTGCCGGCGATGCATGGAGGAGATGAGCGTGCCATCGGCGGTGTTGAACGCGGTGAACAGGCTGGTCGTGGCCTGACGGACGTAGTCATGAGTGTGCCGCTCGGGCATGTTCGGCATCATCGGGAACGCCGGCTGCGAGCGGGCCAGGGCCTGGAGCAGGGGCTTCTCGTCGACGCAGTAGACCACTGCCCCCTCGGGCGGGTTCAAGTAGAGCCCCACCACGTCGTAGACCTTGTCCACGAACAGCGGGTCGTTCGAGAGCTCGAGCCCCTCGGCCCGGTGCGGCTTCAGCTCGAAGGCCTTCCAGATCCTTCCGATCGTCGATGGCGACAGGCCCGAGCGCTTGGCCATCTTCGCCCGAGACCAGTGTGTGGCGTTCTGCGGGGTCGACTCGAGGGTCGCGACGACCACGTCTTCGACCTGGGCGGCGGTCACGCTCGGCGGACGACCCGGACGCGGATCATCGGCCAGCCCGTCCAGGCGGGACTCCACAAAGCGCGAGCGCCACTTACCGACCGTCGGCTGGGACACGCCCTCCCGGGCAGCCACCGCCTTGTTCGACAGGCCCGACGCGCAGCCGAGCACGATCCGGGACCGCAGCGCCAACGCCTGGGAGGATTTGCGCCGCCGGGCCCATCGTTCAAGCTGGTCATTCTCCTCCTCGGTGAGCTCGAGCAACGCCTTCGGTCGACCGGTTCGTGCCATGCGAAAGTCTATCACACTTAGTCAACGAACTTACGGCGGAGGACACTAGCGCCGGAGCGCCGTCTGACCATCGGGGAGCGCCTCGGACCATGCGGGCGCGACCGTCACGTCGACCTGGATCCCTGATCGAACACTTTCGGTCACGACGCAGAAATCCTCGAACAGCTCCAGGCAACGCCCGGCGCGACCGCCGGGTTCGCCTACGATCTCCGGCCGGAGCCGAACCTCGACATGGCCGATCCGCAGGCGTCCGGCTCCGTTCCTCTCGAAGCTCACCTTCGCCTCGGCCGAGACGTCGCCGACCGCCAAGTGCGCACGTTCCAGGCAGTACACCAGGCTCGCCGAGAGGCAGTCGGCGATGGCGGCTCCGAGGAGGGCCGAGGGGTTGGGGCCCGAGCCATCTCCGAGCGGCGGAGGCTCGTCCAGGTGCAAGGACGGCACCGCTGAGGAGAAGTCCGCGCTGAAGCGGTAGCCGGACTCCCTCTCCAGGCGGACGACGAGTGCCTCGTGCTCCTCGGGGACCATCCGAGCAGGCTAGCCAGGTCCTACCTGCCTCGCTCCGTCGGTCAGTGCTCGGCCGGCCGAGCCGAGGCGGCCAGCTCCCCGTAGGCGCCCCGGCGGCGCATGAGCTCGGTGGCGTGGCCGCGCTCGACGATTCGCCCCTGGGAGACCACGACGACCTCGTCGAAGTCCTCGAGGCCGACCAGTCGATGGGTGATCCAGACGAGCGCCCGGCCGCTACTTTGCTCCGTCACGGCGCCACGCACGAGGGCCTCGTTGTCGGCGTCGAGATGAGCGGTCGGCTCGTCGAGGAGGAGGACCGGGCGGCGAGCGAGCAGGGCGCGTGCGAGCCCGATGCGCTGGCGCTCGCCGCCCGAGACCCGCTGTCCCCGCTCGCCGAGCTCGCTGTCGAGCCCCCCGGGTAGCCGCTCGAGCCAGGAGCCGAGCCCGACCGAAGCGATGACGTCTCGTAGCTCGTCGTCGCCGGCGTCGGGGCGGGCGAGGCGGAGGTTGGCTGCGAGCGTGGTGGCGAAGACCGCCGGGTCCTGGGGCGCCCAGGCGATCCGTGCCCGCACGTCGTCGCTCGCCAGCTCTGCGACGTCGGTCCCCCCGAGGGTCATCGTGCCGGCCCGTAGCTCGACGAAGCGGAGCAGAGTGAGGGCGAGCGTCGTCTTGCCGGCGCCGCTCGCCCCGACCAGCGCGACGCGCCGTCCCGGTACGAGGACGAGGTCGATCCCCTCGAGCACCGCCGGGCCCTCGGGCCCGTAGCCGACCGAGACGCCGCAGAGCGCAATGGTGTGGTCCACCGGTGCCGGCGCGGGCGCGGTGGGCTCGGCCACCGTCGAGGGGAGCGTGACGAGCGCGCGGACCCGGCGGGCGGCACCGAGGCTGCCCTCCAGGCGGGCGAAGGCCTCGGGGAGGGAGGCGATGGCGTCGAATGCGGCGAGCGAGACGAAACCGACCACCGCCACGGCGACCGCGGAGACGCCACCAGCCCGCCCGTGGCGCTCGGCGAGGGCTGCGGCGGCCGACCCGACGACGCCCAGGGTCGTGGCACCGGCAACGAGGGCGCCGAGGCCGTTGGTGCTGCCTACCGCCAGCGCCCGGCGCCGTAGCTGCCTGCCGAGGGCTTCCTCGGCGTCGGCGAGGTTGCGCATCGCCTCACCGATCGCCCCGAAGGCGAGCAGGTC
>JAJYVX010000314.1 GCA_021791795.1 Actinomycetes bacterium
CCTCGAGCGCGGGCGCCCACCGCCAGGTGACCGCGGAGCTTCCTCCTCGCTCAGCCCCTCTGTTACCTCACCTTCCAGCCCCGGTGGCGAGGTCCAATCCAACAGCACCGTCGCAGCTCCCCTCCCGGCAGCCCCGCCGGTGCAAGATCCGCTCAATGTTAGGGTGCCGATGCACCCCGCTCACCCGCGCCCGGCTCAGACCAGATGCTCCACGAACGCCTCGAGCTGGCGGAGGTTGCGGCACTCGTAGACACCGTCACAGTACGGCGCGTAGTGCTCGATGATCGAGTCACCGCTGCCCCAGTAGGCCCGAGGCTCCGGGTTGAGCCAGTAGACGTGGCGGGCGCGGCGCCTCAGCTCTTTCAGGACCCACGCCTCGGGCGAGTGGTAGTTCGAGCGGGCATCGCCGAGCAAGATGACGCTCGTCTTCGGCCCGACCTCTCGCCCCCAGCGCTCGTAGAAGACGGTGAGGGCATGCCCGTAGTCCGAGTGGCCGTCGACCCAGACGACGTCGGCCTCCTGGTTGACCCGGTGGACGGCCTCGGTGACGGTCTCCGAGCGGTCGAAGATCTGGGAGACCTCGTCGAGGCCGTCGATGAAGACGAAGCTGCGCACCTGGGAGAACTGCGCCGCGATGGCGTGCACGAGGTGCAGGGTGAAGCGGGCGAAAGCGGCGACTGAGCCGGAGATGTCGGCGATCACGAAGATCTCCGGCTTGGTCGGGCGCGGGTGGCGGAAGCGAGGCTCGACCGGCACGCCCCCATAGGAGAGCGAGTGGCGCATGGTCGAGCGGAAGTCGAGCGGCCCGCGGCGCAGGTGGCGGCGCTTGCGGGCGAGGCGGGCCTGGAGCTTGCGGGCGAGCGGCTGGATCGCCCTGCGCATCAACAACAGCTCGTCGCGGCTCGCGTGCATGAACTCGACGTCTTCTGGGAGCGGCTTTCGGAGCGACTTCGCGAGCGCCTCGGCCCCTCGGTCGGCGACGAGGCGGCGGCGGATCTCGGCCTCGATCTCCCGGCGCAGCTCCTCGATACGGGCCTTGTACTCCTCTTCCAAGAGCCGCTCCTCGAGCGGCGTCAGGTGACCGAGCTCGCGGCCGCGAAGGATCGGGCCGGGGACCGGAGCCTCCTCCTCGCCGGCCTCTGGGCTCGCCGGTCCCTCGGAGGCCGCCAGGCGCGCCTCGTCGACGAGCGAGGCGAGGACGCCGTCCAAGTCGAGGTTCCGGAGGGTCCGGTAGAGGTAGTAGGTCCCGCCGACCGGACGGCCCGGCTCCATCCCGGCGTACTTGCCGACCGCGAGCCGGGCAACGGCCGCCAGCATCGCCTGGTCCCCGTCGCGAAGCGCCCGGTAGAGCATCGCGGCGAGCTCCTCCGGGCTCACCTGCTCGAGCCCGCCGGCTCCCTCTGCCCCCTCGCCTCTCCCCTGGCCGCGCCCGGCTCCCGTAGCCGCGTCCTCGTCGCCGGCCGGCGTGCCGGGCTGCCCGTCGCCGCCGATGGCGTACTGCGGCCCGCGCATCGAGAAGTAGACCTCGAAGGCGGTGTCGAAGGCGCGCCAGTGGGCCGAGGACTTGACGAGGGTGGCGCCGAGGGCGTACTTGACGGCCTGGCGGTCCTCGAGAGGCAGGTGGCGGATCGCCTCGGCGGCGTCGGTCGCCTCGGTCACCGACACCGGCAGCCCCGAGCGCCGCAGCTCGGTGACGAAGCCGGTGAGGACGTCCAGCATCGAAGCGTCAGCCCGCCGTGGCGCCGGCGAGCTCCTTCGCGGCGATGTCGAGGTCCGAGCGGTACTTGAGGAGCAGGTGCAGGGTGGCGCGGGCCGTCTCCTCGTCGACCGACTCGATGCCGAGCAGCACGAGCGTGCGTGCCCAGTCGAGCGTCTCTGAGATGGAGGGGTGTTTCTTGAGATCGAGGGCGCGAAGAGACCGCACGATGCGGGCGATCTGGTCGGCGAGCTGCTCGGTCACGTCGGGCACCTTCGTGAGGATGATCTCGCGCTCGCGCTCGACCGACGGGTAGTCGAGGTGAAGAAACAAACACCGCCGCTTGAGCGCCTCGGACAGCTCCCGGGTGTTGTTCGAGGTGAGGAAGACGAGCGGGATCTGGGTGGCCCGGACCGTCCCGAGCTCGGGGATCGAGACCTGGTAGTCCGAGAGGATCTCGAGCAGGAGCGCCTCGGTCTCGATCTCGAGCCGGTCGACCTCGTCGACGAGGAGGACGACGGGGTCCTCTGCCCGGATCGCCTCGAGCAGCGGCCGGGTGAGCAGGAACTCCTCTGAGAAGATGTCCTCCCCGATCTCCTCCCAGCCGGCCCCCTGGTCGACTTGGATGCGGAGCAGCTGTTTCTTGTAGTTCCACTCGTACAGGGCCTTCGACTCATCCAGGCCCTCGTAGCACTGGAGGCGGATGAGGCGCGCCCCGGTCATCGCCGCCACCGACTTCGCGAGCTCGGTCTTGCCCGTCCCGGCCGGGCCTTCGACGAGCACCGGCTTGCCGAGGCGGTCGGCGAGGTACACGACGCCGGAAAGGCCGTCGTCGGCGAGGTAGCTCACCTCGCGAAGGCGCTCGCGCACCTCCGGCACCCCGGAGAAACGCGGCGTTTCGCCGACAACCTCGTTCGTCTCACTCACGTCCTTATGTGTCCTTCCCCGTAGACGACGTACTTGACCGAGGTCAGCTCACGCAGCCCCATCGGTCCTCTCGCATGCAGCTTCTGGGTCGAGATGCCCACCTCGGCCCCGAGGCCGAGCTCGCCCCCGTCGACAAAGCGGGTCGAGGCGTTCACGAGCACC
>JAJYVX010000068.1 GCA_021791795.1 Actinomycetes bacterium
TGACCGCTCCGTCGGAGGTGAGACCGCCGATGGGATGGGAGGCGACCCACCATCTCTCGAGCGCGCCGGTGAGGGCAGCCGCAGTGACGACGGTTGCGACGACGGCGGTCCGGACCGGCGGCAGACCACCGGTGTCGCCGCGCACGGCTCGAAGCGTACTCATCGCGAAGTGCCAGCTAGCTTCGCCGTCCCGGGGTACCGGTCGCCTCCCCGACAGCCACCCCGGAGGCTTCGTGGACCGCTCAGCACCAGACGGTCGGAGGGTAGTGGTCAGCGAGCCGCCGACGTGGGATTCTTCACTCGATGAATCGTGCGCTCGCAAGAGTTGCCGCCGACGGGCGACAGGGTTAGCCCGCCATGCACATCCGCATACCTCCGAGTCTCGACTGGCTGAGGGGAACGCCGGAAGGAGCAGCCTGGCTCTCCCAGCTGCCCGGCCTCACGGCTGAGATGGCGGGACGCTGGCAGCTCGAGCTCGGAGAGCCCTTCCCCACCGCCTACGTCTCGCTCGTCCTGCCGGCGCGGCTCGAGGACGGCCGCGAGGCGGTGCTGAAGCTGTCGTACCCACACCGTGAGAGCGCGCAGGAATCCCTCGCCCTCCGGACCTGGAACGGCGACGGAGCAGTCCGCCTTCTCGCCGAGGAGCCGGTCTCCCACGCGATGCTTCTCGAGCGTTGCCGGCCCGGCCAGACACTGGCGGAGGCGCGCGCGCCTGCAGAGGCGCTCGCGATCTTCTGCGACCTCCTGCCCCGCCTGTGGAGACCGCCAGAAACCGCCTTTCGCAGCCTCGACGAGGAGGCCCGGCACTGGGCGACGACGCTCGAACGGCAGTGGGAAGACTCCGGTCGCGCTGTGCCCCGTTTCCTCGTGGACGAGACGCTCGAAGCGATCGAGCAGCTCCTCGTCCGTCCCGGACCCTCGGTCCTCCTCGACCAGGACCTCCACTCCCGCAACGTACTGAGTGCCGAACGGCAGCCCTGGCTCGTGATCGACCCCAAGCCCCTCGCCGGTGAGCGGGAATTCTCCGTCGCCCCCATCGTCAGGGACGCCGCCCTCGGCCACAGCCCGAACCTCGTGCGCTGGAGGCTCCGCCACCTCTGCTCCGAGCTCGCTCTCGACGAACGGCGAGCGCGACGCTGGGCACTCGTACAGACGGTCGCCTGGGCGTTCGACGGCGACCAGGTTCTGCCAAAGCACGTGGACGTGGCCAACTGGCTCGCCTCGGGCGAGGTATGAGACCACCGCTCCAATCCTCCACTGCTCCACAGCTCCGTCGCTCCGCCCCGCGCTGCTTCCTGCTCCAAACCCACCGCCGCTCCGCCGTCGCTCCACCCCGCACCGGGGGCGCTCGCCGCCTTCGTTACGCGCCGGCCCGGACAGGCGCGTAGCTTCTCTCGGCATGTGCCGATCGATCAAGACGCTCCGGCCGCCCTACCTCGAGCAGGCGACGGACGATGACATGGCAGCCGCTGCACTCCAGTACGTGCGCAAGGTGGCGGGCATGCGCAAGCCGTCCCGAGCGAACGAGGCGCAGTTCACCGAGGCGGTCGAGGAGGTCACCGCGGCGACGAAGAAGCTGCTCGACTCGCTCTGTGTGGGCGCCCGCACGTCCGCCTGACTCCGACCGCCGACCGTCCGGCGCTCGCCGGGCCGCCGAGAAACGTGATCGGGAGGATGATGAACCCGAACATCAACCCGATGTTTCGCGGCTCGAAGCTGGTGCCGAGAACGAGGCCCAGTCATCGCGAAGACGTAGAGGAAGACGAAGCAGACAAGGAAGGCCTGGATGAGGGTCCGGAGAACGAACTCCCAGAGGTGCTTGCGGAGGACGACGAGGTCCCGCAGCAGGAGAGCGCCGAGGGTCGTCCACCTGGCGGCCGCGACAGAGCGCAGCGGAACGGCAGAGATGCCCCGGAGGGTCACGTCGGGACCGCCGAGCAGTTGGCCTCCGGTGACGGCAGCAGTCGTCGCCATCAGTCCCTCAGCTCCTTCCCGGTGAGGTTGATGAAGACCGTCTCGAGCGTCGGCTCGGAGATGCCGACCACCCCGGGCACGAGGACGGTGGCGAAGGCCGACTCGGCCGCCGACACGACAAGGCCCCGGGCGAGTCCAAGGCGAGAAACCGGCCGTGATCCATGATCGCCACGCGATCACACAGGCGGTCCGCCTCGTCCATGTAGTGGGTGGTGAGGAGGATCGTCTGGCCGTCGGAGGGACGCCGCCGGTGCAGTCGCTGTCATTGCACGGTCATACTTCCAGACGCTCGGCACTCCGGCCGTGCAGCCCTCCGGCAACTCGCAGCGACGCCCTTGCACGGCCGCCGACATCACCCCGACCAGCCCATGCCCGGCCTCGGCTGACGCGCCCGGGCTCAGGCGACGAAGATGCAGAAGGGGTGCCCCTCCGGGTCGGCGAACACGCAGAGCTCCTCGTCCGGGTCGTCCGAGCGGTCCAAGAGCAGCGTGGCACCGAGGGACAGGGCCCGTTCCTTCTGGTGCTCGAGCTCGGCAGCGTCCGGCACGGTGAGGTCGAGATGCAGCTGTTGGGGTACGGCGGGCTCCGGCCAGGTCGCGCGGCGCAGCTCGTCGACGGACTGGAACGCCAGTGCCCGGTTCCCGTCATCGTCGAGGAGAACCAACCAGTCTCCGCCGTTCGGGTCGGGCTCGCCGGCCGGTGGCGCCTCGTCGCCGGGCCTGTAACGGAGACCGAGGAGCTCTCTGTAGAAGTCGGCGAGCCCCCGGGCGTCGACGGCGTCCAACACCGCCTGCTGCAACCTCGGGTAGGTCACCTCAGCCATCGCGCCGCTTGAGCCGTCTCTCCGCCGCTAGCACGGCGTTCTTCAAGAGCATCGCCCGTGTCATCGGTCCGACGCCCCCTATGCGTGGCGTGATCCAACCGGCCACCTCGGCCACCGACTCCTCGACGTCGGGGACGAGGCGCCGGCCGACGAAGGTCGTCCCGGCGCTCACGACCGCAGTGCCGGGGCGCACCATCTCCGGCGTCACGAGGCCGGCGCGTCCCGCCGCGGCGACGAGGATGTCGGCTTCCCTCACGTAACGCTCGAGATCCGGGACTCCCGTGTGGACGACGGTCACCGCCGCGTTGAGGCCGGTCCGCTTCAAGGCGAGGAGCAGGGCGAGCGGCCGGCCGATCGTGAGGCCGCGCCCGATGATGACGACATGACGGCCCTCGACAGGTACTTCGTACTCGTGCAAGAGCTCGATGATGCCCGCCGGGGTGCACGGGACAGGGCCCGGCACGCCCATCACGAGCCGCCCGAGGTTGACCGGGTGCAGCCCGTCGACGTCCTTCTCGGGGTCGACGGCGAGGAGCGCCGCCTCCTCGTCGAGCCCCTTCGGGAGAGGCAGCTGCACGAGGAACGCGTCGACGCCCGGGTTGTCGTTGAACTCGGAGATGGCTTTCTCGACGTCGGACTGCGTGGCATCAGCCGGCAGGTGCTGCGAGAACGACTGCAGACCGATCTCAGCCGAGTCCTCGTGCTTCATCTCGACGTACCGGGAGCTCGAGACGTCCTCTCCGACGAGGATCGTGCCCAGACCCGGCTGCACTCCGGCGGCGGTGAGCCGCTTCACCTTCTCTGCCAGCTCGGCGCGGATCTTTCGCGCCAGCGCTTCCCCGTCAAGAACGATCGCCGTCACCCGAAGCCTCCAGTCCCCGGCTCAATGCCGGAAGTGGCGTTTCCCTGTCAATATCATCGCAACTCCCCGCTCGTCCGCAGCCGCGACCACCTCGTCGTCCCGGAGCGAGCCGCCGGGCTGCACGACCACCGCGACGCCGGCGTCCGCCACGGCGTCGAAACCGTCCCGGAACGGGAAGAAGGCGTCGCTCGCCCCCGCCCCGCCCTCGGCACGCCCTGCCGCCTTCCTTGCCGCCAAGCCTGCCGAGTCGACTCGGTTCTGCTGCCCACAGCCTACGCCCACGACGACGCCGCCGTTGGCGAGCACGATCGCGTTCGAGCTGGTGCGGGCACACACGAGCCAGGCGAGCTCGGCGTCGGCGAGCACGCTTTCGGGTGGTTGCGCCGCTGTCACCACGCGCCACCCGGGCCGTCCGGCCGGGACGCGATCTGGCTCCTGCACGAGAAACCCCCCGTCCACCTCCCTCAACCCCCACCCCCACGCCGAGGGGGCAGCGGCCTCGAGGACGCGCATGTTCTTGCGTTTCGCCGTGAGGAGCTCGAGCGCCTCGGGGTCGAAGCCCGTCGCCACGAGGACGTCCGCCAGGGGGTTCTCGACCACCTGCTCGGCGAGGGCGAGGTCGACGTCACCGCCGAGCGCCACGATGCCGCCGAAGGCGGACACGGGGTCTGCCGCGAAGGCCTTCCCGTACGCCTCGCAGGAAGACGCTGCGACCGCGACACCGCAGGGGTTGGCGTGCTTCACGATCACGGCGGCTGCCGGGGACCTGCCGAGCGCGAGCACCTCGTGGCAGAGCCGCCAGGCCGCGTCGGCGTCGAAGAGGTTGAGGTACGAGAGCTCCCGCCCCCCGTGCTGCACGACCGAGTCCCACCAGCCGGGCCGCCCGCCGACGGCGGAGTACCTCGCCCCCTTCTGGTGCGGGTTCTCGCCGTAGCGCAGGATCTCCCGGCGCTCGAGGGCGAGGTGGATGCTCGGCGGCAACTCCGTGCTCGGAGCGAACGAGCTGTCGAACCAAGTGACTATGGCGGCGTCGTAGGCGGCGGTGTGGGCGAATGCCGACCGGGCGAGCCTGAAACGGGTGGCGGTGGTCACCTCACCCTCTCTGCGGAGCTCGTCCAGCACCTCGCCGTAGTCCTCCGGGTGGACGACGACGGCTACGTGTGCGTGGTTCTTGGCCGCCGCCCGCACCATGGTGGGGCCGCCGATGTCGATGTTCTCGATGGACGGGCGCTCGAAGAACGGGTAGAGGTTGGAGACGACAAGACCGATGGGCTCGATGCCGCGCTGCTCGAGCTGCCGGCGATGGGAGGGATCGTCGAGGTCGGCGAGTATTCCGCCGTGAATCGAGGGATGCAGGGTCTTCACCCTGCCCGAGAGCATCTCGGCCGCTCCGGTCACCTCCTCCACCTGCAGGTGGGCGATGCCCGCCTCCTCGAGCGCCTTCGAGGTGCCGCCGCTCGCCACGAGCTCCACGCCGAGCGCGGCGAGCCCCTCTGCAAAGGCGACGAGGCCGGTCTTGTCGTAGACGGAGAGGAGCGCCCTCATGCCGACGCCTCCTCCAGGCTCTCGAGGAAGCGCCGCACCGTCGCCGGGTAGAGGCGCCGCTCGACCCTCTTGATGCGCTCGTGCAGCGTCTTGACGGTCTCTCCGGGCAGCACTTCCACGACCTCCTGGGCGAGAACTGGCCCGTCGTCGACCTCGAGGGTCGCCACGTGGACGGTGCACCCCGTCTCGTCGACTCCGGCTGCGAGCGCGTCGGCGACGGCGTGCCAGCCCTTGAACGCGGGGAGGAGCGAAGGGTGGGTGTTGAGCACGCGGCCCGAATACGCACGATGGATCGCTTCGCCGAGCACGGTGCCGAAGCCCGCCATCGCCACCACGCTCACCCCGTAAGGTGCCAGCACTTCGACGACGTCGCATGTGTACGCGTTCCGGTCGAAGTCCGGTCCGAAGCTCGCGCGCTCCACTCTTCTTACCGGCACCCCTCGGGCGAGGGCCACGTCCTCAGCCGCACAGGCACGATCCGTGATCACAACAGCAGTCGGCAGCCCGGCTTCGAGAAGCGCTTCGAGGATGCTGCCCGTGCCGGACGCGAGGACGGCGATTCGTGGCACTGTCAACCCAACCTAGCGGCCGTGCCGGGAACCGTCCTGCACGGCGTTCCTGGTCGGGCGCGCGAGGTGCCGGCGCGATGCGCCTGCCGGTCATACGGGCGTGCGGGCGCGGTGCGCCGGGCCACGCCTCCCCGGCATCCCCGGACCGAGCGTCGCCTTCATGCTCAGCCGCAGCTCACCCATAGGTCGGGGTTCGCGATCAGCCGGATCGACCGGCACGCCGAGACGTCTGCCGGGCGATGACACTCTGGATGCCGAGCACTCGCCTGTCTACAATTGCGGGGGCATGAGGGGACTCGCAGTCGTCATAGTGATCATCGGACTCGTTGCCTTGGCGGTGGGGATCGTGTACTACGTCGTGCCCGCCCACTCGCTTCCGTCCTTCTTGGGAACCATCACCCACTCCGACGCCCACCGCACCAAGCGCGGCTTGTACGCCGTCGTGGGCGGGGCGATCATCACCTTGATCGGCATAGTGATGGTGGTCGCCGGCGGTGGTCGCCGGCGCGTCCGCTGGTAGTGCCGCCCTCGCCGCGAGCCGCTCTCTCAGCTCAGTCGATGCGACGAGGCGCGCCTCGATGGCCTTGCCGCAGCCACTCGGCTACGAGCGGGGCGAGATCCGGCGGATAAAGCGTCACGCCACTCTCAGCGAGGTCGGAGAGAGCCCACCAGCGCCAGCCGGTGGCGGAGCGCTCCTCGGAACGAGGCTGCGGGCCAGATCCTGTCGGCGGCCGGTCTGACGGCATGGCTCCGCTCAGCTTCGTCTCCCCTCCCAGAGGTCGAGCTGCTCCACAGTGGCGAAACCCAGCCTTCGGTACACGGGATACCCCGCCTCGCTGGCGGAGAGCCATGCCCACCGTGCGCCGGAGCCGAAGCCGTCCCGCGCAGCCCGAGCTGTCACGGCACCGCCGTAGCCGCGGCGTCGATGGTCGGGAAGAGTCGCGACGCTGAAGATGCCTACGTAGTCGCCGTTCGACACGCTCAGGGCGGTGGTGACCGCTTGGCCCGCCACCTCGCCGACGTAGCAGCGGAACCCGGGAGTCCCGAGCACTTCCGGCGCGGTCACTGTGCGGTAATGAGCCTCGTTGCCGGTGACCTCTCCGACGGCTGCAACCCGCGCGTGAAGCACGCCGTCCTCCGGTGCGAGCTGGCGGACGGAAAGCCCGTCGGCTCCCAGCGCGTCGAGGAGCAGCGCGGCGTCTTCTGACACCATGACCGGCTCGCCTGGCACGCGTACCAGTCCGCGTTCGTGGGCGATCGTACCCACCTCCGGCGCCCACCCTGGTCGCAACGTCATGGAGTGTGGCATGCCTGCTGCCCGAACCCAGTCGAGGAGCCGCCCCACCGCCCGAGGGTCGACGTCCCGCGACTCGCCCCACACCCCGTTGAAACCGCCGAGCCGGATACCCGTCACGACGCCGACGGCCCCTCCCTCCCGTCGCACCTGGCTGCCGGGCACTGCGTTGACGAGCATCTCCCAGGTTTGCATGATCGCTCGCGCGAGGTCGTCCGCTATGAGATCCATCCCCGCAGAGGCTACGCGACCTGTCCACCAGCCCCACACGGCCTCCGGCCACTCGAACGGCCGGTGCGCCGTCATCCCAGGCCCCGGGTCGGCGAAGACCCAAGCAACGATGCAGGCACACGACGAGGAGGGCGAGCAGACGCTCGACAGGGACGTTCCCGGAACGTCGATGCCTCCGCTGAAGGAGTTGCTCCGGAACCAGCCGATCATCCCGACATGTCCGCCTACGACGCCGAGCACGGCGCCCGCGTTACCCCGCTCGATGGAGCACGGCGTAGTCCCGTCCCTGCCCGACTCGCACAAGCCGCCGCGGCGGTACTTCCGCCTCGACCACGGAGAGTGGTGACGTTATGGCTGACATCGCTTCGTGGGCAACAATTCGGAGACCGCAGTTCAGATGAGTTCTGATCAAGGGAGCGAGAGCTGAGCGACGTGCCCCAAGGCGAGGGTTGGTGGATCGCCTCCGATGGACGCTGGTACCCGCCGTACCTCCATCCGGACGCGCTACGCGCCCCGAGCGACGAGCCTGGCGACGTTGGCGGCACCCCGCCGTACACGCCGCCCCTCGAGGTCCGAGACGAGGTGAGCGGTGTCGGATGGGAGGAGACCGCGGCCGAGCAGAGCTTCGAGGAGCACGGCGCTGACGCGGCCGGAGTCCTGACCGCCGAGGCACCTGTCGAGGCAGTCGAGAGCAGCGAGGCCGAGGAGCCGGAGGCCACGGTGGCCGAGGCGGAGCTGCCCGGCGCGGAAGGCGAGGCCGAGGGCGAGGCCGCGGAGGAAGAGGAGAGCCTCGACGGCCACGCCCTCGAGGAGCTTGCCGCCGAGGCCGTGGCCGAGGTCGAAACGCACCCGGAGCAGTTGACGAGCATCGAGCTCGAAGGCGAGAACGGGCCGCCTCACTTCTCTCTCGAGGAGGGCAACTCGGTCGAGGACGCCGAGGTTCTCGCGGCAGCGGCGGCGGCCGTCAAACCGCTTCCCGAGCGGCCCAGGCGCCCGAGGAAGAAGATCGTCATAGGCGACATGGACGACTTCTTCGCCTCGTTCGACCGGGGTGCCGGTGAAGCCGATAGCGGGTCTCGCATAGAGCTCCCGGGCGAGGAGCGTGCGAGACGCCATCGGCAGATGAGCGCCATCGCCGCGATCATCCTCGTCCTGCTCGCGGCCGGCGTCGTCACCAGCTTCCTCGTCGGACAACACGACGGGAAGCCGAGCACGACGTCGACGTCGGCGACCGCCTCCACCCTCCCCTCGCAGTCGACCACGTCGTCGACCATCTCGCAGCGCGAGCTCGCCGCGAAAGCTTCGCTCAAGCTCGACGACATGCCGTCGGGCTGGGTGACGCAGCCGGCGACCGCCATCGGGAGCCCCTTCTCGACGCCGGCGAGCCGGGACCACTTCCTCGCCAGCCACCCGCACTGCCGGGCGATCGCCTACGCATTCTCCGCCAGCGCATCGCCGACCAGCGCCGTGACCGGCAGCTACCGCACCCCGATGGAGGGCACGCCCGCCTTCGGCGAGGTGCAGACGAATGTCACCGTCTTCCGCAACGCCTCGTCGGTTGCAGCCGACGTGAGCCGGGTGGCCAGCCTCGAGACGCCGGCGGGCCTCGCCTGCCTGAGCTCGGCGATCTCGGGAGCTCTCGTCGCATCGCTCAACCACGGGTACGTGGCGACCGCAAGCGCGACGAAGGTGCCTCTGCGCGCAGTACGGGCCGGGGGCACGGGCTTCGCCTTCGAAGTGAGCGGAACCCTCTTGAGAGACTCGGTCAGCTACCCGTTCCAGGTCTTCGTCGCCCGAATCGTCTCGTCGAGGTTCGAAGGCTCCCTGCTGACGGGATCGATCGCCAACGGAGGACCGTCGATCCCCCTGGCCGAGGAACTCCTCGCGACCCTCGGCACCCGCATCGAGGGACTCGGCGGCTCGGCCTGAGGCGGCTCGGCCTGAAGCCTGAGCAGCAGTAGGCGTCAGGCCGCGGCGGGGCCGTCGGGACCGAGCCCAACGGCGTGCCCGACGACCTGGACCTCGAAGCCGGCGTGGCGGGCGACGTCGAGCACTTCCCGGGCGTGGTGCGGGTTGCGCGTCTCGAGCACGACGTGAACGGCTGTCTCCCGCACGTGCAGCTCGAAGCCGTCACGCAGGTGCTCGACGGTGACGAGGTTGCCGCCCGCCTCCCCGATCACGGTGAGGAGCCTCGCGAGCGAGCCCGGGCGGTCGGGGATGCGCGCGAAGAGCACGAGGCGGCGGCCGACGTTCGTCTCGTGGCGACGGATGGCCCGACCGAGCAGGCCGGTGTCGACGTTCCCGCCCGAGAGCACGATCACCGTCGAGCCGTTGCGCACAGGCCTGTTCACGTGGCCGGCAAGCATGGCCGCCACTCCGACTGCACCTGCCCCCTCGACGACGAGCTTCCCTCGCTCGAGGAGGAGCACCATGGCGTCCGCGATGCTGTCCTCTCCGACGGTGACCACCTCGTCCACGTAGCGCTCGACGAGCGGGAGGGTGAGATCGCCGGGACGTCGGACCGCGATCCCGTCGGCGAGGGTCGGGGTGCCTTGCACCTCGAGCGGCTCGTGCACCGCCAAAGACTCCGGCCACGCGGCGTAATTCGCCGCCTGCACCGCGATGACGTGTACCTCCGGCCTGAGCGACTTCACCGCCAGCGCCACGCCGGCAGTCAGCCCGCCACCACCGAGCGGCACGACGACGGTGACAAGGTCCGGCACGTCCTCCACGAGCTCCAGGCCGAGCGTTCCCTGGCCCGAGATGATGGCCTCGTCGTCGTAAGGGTGGACGAGCACCTTGCCTGTCTGAGCCGCCACGGCCACAGCGTGCTCGAGGCAGTCGTGGAGGGATGTACCGCCGAGATGAACCTCGGCGCCGTAGCCGATCGTCGCCTCGGCCTTCGTGATGGAGGCGTCCACCGGCATGTAGACCTCGCAAGGCACGCCCGCTTCGCGGGCGGCGAAGGCCACGGCCTGGGCATGGTTCCCTGCGCTCGCCACGACCACGCCTGCCCTCGCCCGATCCCCTAGGGCTGCGAGCTTCGCGGCCGCGCCGCGGATCTTGAACGAGCCCGTCCTCTGGACGTTCTCGGCCTTGAACACGACAAGTGAGCCGAGCGACTCGGTGAGGATGCGGGAGTTGAAGATCGGCGTGCGGACCGAGATCCGTTCGACCACCGGCCGCACCCGCTCGATGTCTGACAGCTCGATCACTTCGGTCCCCCGATCCGGTCCGGCTGCTCGCGGCCACAAAGGCCTGTCAGGAGAGCGACCTGACTATCTCGACCATCTTCTCGCCTGCCTCGGTCGGGTTGACCGCGACGACGGCACCGGCCCTCGTGAGGGCTTCCGTCTTCCCTCGCGCCGTCCCCTTCGACCCCGAGACGATCGCTCCGGCGTGGCCCATCTTGCGACCCTCGGGAGCCGTGACGCCGGCTATGTAGGCGACGACGGGTTTTGTCATGGAAGAGGCGATGAACTCCGCCGCACGCTCCTCGGCGTCGCCTCCGATCTCGCCGATCATCATCACGGCCCTCGTCTCGGGGTCGGCCTCGAACGCCTGGAGCACGTCGAGGAACGTGGTGCCGGGGACCGGGTCACCGCCGATGCCTACGCAGGTGGTCTGGCCGATGCCCTGCTGAGACAGCTCGTGCAGCGCCTGGTAGGTGAGCGTGCCCGAGCGGCTCACTATCCCGACGGGCCCACCGGCGAGGGCGATGTCTCCCGAAGTGATGCCGATGTTGCACTTCCCGGGCGAGATGATGCCGGGGCAGTTCGGCCCGATGAGCCTCGTTCGGGCGAAGTCCCGGCTGAGGCGGGCGGACAGGTAGGCCTCGTCCTTCGCAGGTATGTGTTCGGTGATGCAGACGATGAGGCGGATGCCGGCTTCGGCCGCCTGCAGGATGGCGTCCGGCGCGGCCTTCGGCGGAACGGCCACGAAGCTCGCCTCCGCGCCCTCCTTCGCCGCGGCCTCCTGGACAGAGTCGTACACCGGGATGCCCTCGACGTCGGAGCCGCCCTTGCCAGGCGTGACGCCGGCGACGACCTTGGTGCCGTAGGCCCTGTTCCGCAGTCCGTGGAAGCGGCCCTGGCTGCCCGTCAGCCCCTGCACGACGACACGGGTGGACTCGTCGACGAAGATGCTCACGCCTGGCCTCCTCGGGCTGCTATCTCGACCGCTCTCCGAGCTGCGCCGAGCATGGTCGGCTCGCCGATGATCTGATCGGACCCCAGTTCCTCGATGATCCTGCGACCCTCCGCGGCATTCGTGCCGTCGAGCCGGAGCACGATGGGCGACGCGAGCTCGACCCGGCCGAGGGCTGTGACGATGCCCCGGGCAACCTCGTCGCAGCGCACGATCCCGCCGAAGATGTTGACGAGGATCGATCGGACGTTGCGGTCCGTGTTGATGACCTCGAGAGCACTCGCCATGAGATCGGCGTTGGCGCCCCCACCTATGTCGAGGAAGTTCGCCGCCGCTCCGCCGACCTGGTTGACGACGTCGAGCGTGCTCATCGCAAGCCCTGCCCCGTTCGCGATGATGCCGACGGTGCCGTCGAGACCGATGTACTGCAGCCCCTTGTCCTTCGCGAGCCGCTCCCGCTCGTCGACATCCGAGGTGTTGGAGAACTCGGCCCACTCTGGGTGCCGGAAAGCGGCGTCGTCGTCGAGCGTGACCTTGGCGTCGAGGGCGTGCACCCGTCCGTCCGTCGTGAGCACGAGGGGGTTGATCTCGACGAGGTCGGCGTCGCCCTCCACGTAGCAGCGATAGAGGTTCACGAGCAGCTCGGCTGCCTGCTCGCGGGCCTGCTCGTCGAGGTTCGCCCTCGCCACGATGTCCCGCGCCTGCTCGATTCCGAGGCCGTCGAGCGGGTTCAAGTGCGTGCGTGCGATCGCCTCGGGCTCCTCGTCGGCCACCTGCTCGATGTCGATGCCACCGCGGGCCGAGACCATGGAGAGGTGCATCTTCGCCGCCCTGTCGAGTGTGAAGCTCGCGTAGTACTCCCTTGCGATGTCGGTGGCGTGCTCTATCCAGAGCCGTCGCGTGATGTGCCCCTTGATGTCGAGCCCGAGGATGTTTCCGGCGTGCTCGGCCGTCTCCTCGGGGTTCGACGCCAGCTTCACACCGCCTGCCTTGCCCCTGCCGCCGACAAGGACCTGTGCCTTCACGACGACCGGGTAGCCGACCCGCTCAGCCGCGGCTACGGCCTCCTCGACCGTGTCCGCGACCTCGCCCTTCGAGATGGGAATAGCGAAACGGGCGAAGTACTGCTTCCCCTGATACTCGAACAGGTCCAACTAGCGCAGTCCTCTCTCGGCTGTCCGCCGCTCTCGGGGGTGTTGGCGGCGTCCGGACCGACCCGGCCGGCCGGTCACTCGCCGGGCGGTGTGGCGTGAGACGACTCCCGCTCGTCGAGCGCCTGCTCGAGCCACCTCGCGATGTCGGGCAGCGGCGCTCCGGGCGTGAACACCTCGGCTACGCCGGCCTGCTTCAGAACCGGGATGTCCTTGTCGGGGATGATGCCCCCGGCGAGGACGAGCACGTCGTCGAGCCCCTCGCGTCGCAACCCGTCGATCACCTTCGGGACGAGCGTGAGATGCGCCCCGGAGAGGAGAGACAGGCCGACGGCGTCGGCGTCCTCCTGCACCGCTGCCTGCACCACCTGCTCAGGCGTCTGGTGCAGGCCCGTGTAGATCACCTCGAAGCCGGCATCCCGCAGCGCGCGGGCTATCACCTTGGCGCCTCGGTCATGGCCGTCGAGGCCGGGTTTTGCTACTACGACGCGGTAACGGCGTTCCATCCGGTGCGAGATGCTATCGACGCACGTCCGAGCACACTCAATCGGCCGGCGGCCCGTGCCGCTTGAAGCCGCACCGTCGGCAGGTCAGGACCCGGAAGACCCGCGCCGTTCGAGGCGGCGGAGCGGTGCCGCCGAGAGGATGAAGCGCTTCTGCCCGCCGCTCGTGAAGCGCACCTCCGCCTTCTGATCGGTGCCCTCGCCCTCCACGTAGGTGACGACGCCGGGACCGTAGCGCGTGTGCTCGACGATGTCTCCCGGCTCGAGCCCGAGCAGCTCCGCCCCGGTGGTCGATGCACCGGCGCCGCTCGATGGGGGCAGGCCGGCCCGGACGGCTCCGGCGTGCCCGCCGACGGCGGTGTACCGCTCGGCGTACGAACCCTGCCCGACGACGATCCCGTCGCCGACGTCGACCACGAGATCCTCAGGGATCTCCTTCAGGAAACGGCTCGGCAGCGATGCCTGGTAGGAGCCGAAGAGCGTGCGGTTCCAGGTGTTCGTCAGGTAGAGCAGCTCCTTTGCCCGGGTGATGCCGACGTAGCAGAGCCGGCGTTCCTCTTCGAGCTCGTCCGGCTCGGAGAGCGTCTGGTTGTGAGGGAAGAGACCCTCCTCCATCCCCGTGAGGAACACCACGCGGAACTCGAGCCCCTTTGCCGTGTGGAGCGTCATGAGCGACACCATCGGCCCCTCTTCGATCGAGTCCTGTGCGGCGGCGAGGGTCGTGGTCTCGAGGAACGAGGCGACATCGTTGAACTCGGTGGCGACCGAGATCAGCTCGGCGAGGTTCTCGAGCCGCCCTTCCGCCTCGATCGACTTTGCCCCGCCGAGGCGCGCCTCGGACTCGAGCATGGCCGTGTAGCCCGTGCGCTCGAGGACCTCCTCGATCACCTCCGAGGGGCGCCTCTCCACCGCCACCTCGGCCTCGAGGGAGTCGAGGATCTCGAGGAACGATCGGATGCCCCCGAGCGCCTTGCCGGAAGCACCGGCCTCCTCCGCCCGGCGCAGCACCTCGGCAAAACTGGTCCCCGCGGCCGACGCATACCCCACCAACCTCGAGAGGGTGGTGTCCCCCACGCCTCTGCGGGGCACGTTCAGCACCCGGCGGAGCGACACCTCGTCGCCCGGGTTCACAGTGAGGCGAAGGTAGGCGAGCGTGTCGCGGATCTCACGGCGGTCGTAGAAGCGCGTGCCGCCGATCACCTGGTAAGGAACGCCGCGCTCCATCAAGGCGGCTTCGAGCGCGCGGCTCTGGGCGTTCGTCCGGTAGAAGACCGCGATCTCGTCGAAGGGCACCCCGGTTCTCGAGAGCTGCCTGATCTCGTCCGCCACGAAACCGGCCTCCTCGCGCTCGTCCCGCCCCCTGAAACGGCGGATCTTCTCGCCCTCGCCGAGGGGGCTCCACAGGTCCTTCTCCTGGCGCAGGAGGTTGTTCGCGATGACGGCGTTGGCGGCGTCGAGGATCGTCTGGGTCGAGCGGTAGTTCTGCTGGAGCAGGATCACCTTCGCGTCGGGGAAGGCCCGTTCGAAGTCGAGAAGGTTGCGCATCTCGGCACCGCGGAACCGGTAGATGCTCTGGTCGGTGTCGCCGACGACGCAGACGTTGCGGTGCGCACGCCCGAGCAACATGACAAGCTCGTTCTGAGCCACGTTCGTGTCCTGGTACTCGTCGACGAGCACATGGGCGAAACGCTCCTGGTACGCCTCGAGCACGTCCAAGTGCTCGTGGAAGAGCTTCACCGTCCGTACGAGCAGGTCGTCGAAGTCCATGGCGTTTGCGTCGACGAGCCGGCGCTCGTACTCGGCGAACACGTCGGCCACCCGCCGCTCGTAGAGCGTGGCCGCCCGGGCGGCGTAGGCGACGTCGTCGACGAGCTCGGACTTGGCGGTGGACACGACACCGATCACCGCCCGCGAGGGGAACCGCTTCTGGTCGATGCCGAGGTCTTCGAGCACGTGCTCGACGAGGCGGCGAGAGTCGCCCTCGTCGTAGATCGTGAAGTTCGGCCTGTATCCGATCCGCTCCGCGTTGCGCCGGAGGATGCGCACGCAGGCCGAGTGGAAGGTGGAGACCCACATGCCCCGGAGCTCGGAGCCGACGAGCTCCAAGACACGGCGCCGCATCTCGTCCGCGGCCTTGTTCGTGAACGTGATGGCGAGGATCCGCCAAGGCTCGACCCCGCTCGCCACGAGGCGGGCGATGCGCCGGGTGAGAACCCGGGTCTTGCCCGAGCCTGCTCCGGCGACGATGACGAGGGGTCCTCCCGCGTGGAGCACCGCCTCGCGCTGTTGCGGGTTGAGCTCGGCGACGAGCTCCTCCTCGCTCGGGACGGGCTTTCGGGCCTCGACCTCGGGCTCGGCCGCGTCCTCCAGTCTTCCGAGCCGGGCGAAGTCGCCGAAGAGGTCCCATTCGCTCTCGGAGGCGGCTCCCGAGCCGGCGGCTTCAGGCATCGAAGCCACGATACCGACGCCGTGCACGAGTGAGGGAGGGAGGGAGGGAGGGACCCGCTCCATCAGAGCCGCCTCCTCTCGAGGAGGAGGCACCGGGGCGCCGCGGCCGTGGTCGGCCGACAGCTAGCGGATAGGAGATCTCACGACGACCTCGGCCTTGTGGAACTCGCGGATGTTCGCATAGCCGCTCGTCGCCATGGAAGCCCGCAGAGCGCCGAAGAGGTTGGTGTGCCCGTCCGCTCGGCTCGCCGGGCCGACGAGTATCTCCTCGAGGGTGCCGACGGGGGGAGTCCTCACCCGGCGACCCTGCGGCAGCCGCGGATGGGCGGCAGTCTCGTCCCAGTGGCTGCCCCGGCCGGGCGCCTCCCGGGCATGGGCGAGCGGTGCCCCGAGCATCACCGCGTCGGCCCCGCAGGCCACCGCCTTCGCGACGTCTCCCCCCGAGCGCATCGTCCCGTTCGCGATCACCTGAACGTAGACCCCGGTCTCCTCCAGGTGGCGGGTGCGGGCCGCGGCGGCATCCGACAGGGCCGTGGCGAGGGGCACGCCGAGGCCGAGCACGTTCGC
>JAJYVX010000315.1 GCA_021791795.1 Actinomycetes bacterium
CAGCCCATCGCTGTTCGCGACGAGGATGCGGCGCCGGGAGTCGCCGTAGCCGGCGCTCACCTGGACGATCGAGTCGCTGCGCGACCGGGCGAGCTCGTCGGCCCGCTGGAGCAGCTCGACCTTGGCCGCCTTCGCGACGTCGCTCGGCAGCCTCTCGACGGCGTTCGGTGGCGCGACGCGGCGTTCCTCGAGCGAAACCCGGCGCACCCCACCGCCCTGCTCGCGGGCGACGGCGGCGGCCGCCTCGGCGGCGGTGAGCAGTCCTTGCTCGGAGAGGTCGGCGGTGTGGGCGAAGCCGGTCGTCTCGCCCACGACGACCCTGATGCCGGCCCCGCGGTCGTGACCCGACGAGAGCTCCTCGACACGCCGGTCGTCGAGGGAGATGCCGGTCATCGTCCGGTCCTCGGCGAAGACCTCGGCGAAGTCACCGCCCTTTCTGAGCGCGGCGCCGAGGACCCGCTCGAGCACGTCCGGCTCGACGAGGGAGATGTCGGTCATGGTCATGGTGTGAACTCGCTCCTTTGCTCCCTCCGCACCGGTGCACGGTTTCCCGGCGCACGACCCCAGCCAGCCCGAGGCGAGCCCTCGTATCGTACCGGCGGCGCCCCGTGCCTCAGGCGAGGTTGGAGGTTCGGGGATAGGCGATCGACGGATCTGTCAGGACGTTGACGAGATATGGCACGCCGGAGGCGAACGCGCGCTCGAGGGCGGGACCGAGGGCCTCGGGGTCAGAGACGGTCTCGCCGGCACCTCCGAGGGCGCGGACCACCTCGTCGTAACGGGTTGCCTGGCGCAGGTCGGCGGCGACGTCGTAGCCGTAGAAGAACTGCATGGGGTGCTTCTCGAGCCCCCAGATGCCGTTGTTCCCGACGACCATGACGACGGGCAGGTCGTGGCGGACGAGCGTGTCGACGTCCATGGCCGACATCCCGAACGCCCCGTCGCCGAAGCAGACGACGACCTGGCGGTCCGGGTGGGCGATCCTTGCCGCGATCGCGTAGCCGAGGCCGGTCCCGAGACAGCCGTAGGGGCCCGGTTCCAAGAAGCAGCCCGGCTGGTAGGCGTCGACGAACCGCCCGGCGTAGGAGACGAAGTCGCCCCCGTCGCCGATCACGATGGCGTCGCGCTCGAGGCGGCGGGTGAGCTCGCCGTAGACGCGGGCGGGGTGGATCGGGTGGCTGGCGGATTCGAGCTCGGTCCGGTCGGCCTCCCGGCGCTGGCGCTCCTCGGTCCGGAGCCGGGCCGTCCAGCCGTGGTGCGGGTCTCCGTCTCCAGCCGTCGCCGCCAGCTCCTCGAGAACGGTGCGGAGGTCGCCGACGATGCTGACGGCCGTCTCGACATGGGTCGCGACACGGTCGGGGGCGTCGACGACGTGGATGACGGCGGCGGAGCCGAAGTGGCCGAACGAGAGGCGGAAGTCGAGCGGCGTGCCGACGACGATCACGACGTCGGCTTGTTTCGCGAGCGGCCGTGCCCGCGAGAAGGCGAGCTCGTGGTCGGCCGGGATCGTTCCCCGCCCGAGGCCGTTCACGAGCACGGGGACCCGGCATGCCGTCGCGAATTCGACGAGAGCTGCCTCGGCGTGCGCCCAGTAGACGTCTCCGCCGGCGATGCAGATGGGTCGTTCCGCCCGCCGGAGGAGTGCGGCGGCCTTCGCCATCGCATCGGGGTCCGGCTCGCCGGACGTGCTGCTCATAGCGGCGTTGCCGGTGTTGCCGTCGCTGACGTTGCCGCCTCGGGTGCTGCCGCCGCGGGTGCTGCCGCCGCCGTTGCCGCGGGCGCTGCTCGGGAGGTCGGGGAGGTCGTCGGGAAGCGCCGCGTGGCCGCCGACGACGTCGAGCGGGAGGTCGACGAAGACGGGCCCCCGGTGCGGGCTGATGGCCTCGATGAGGGCACGGCGCACGAGGTGGGCGATCTCCTCGGTGCTCGTCGCGGTTGCGGCGAACTTCGTCACCGGTGCGACGATCGGGACGTGGTCGAGCTCTTGGAGCGAGCCGGCGCCCCAGCGGTGCTGAGGTGCCCTTCCGGCGAGGGCGAGGAGCGGGGTGCCGTTCATCCAGGCGCTCGTGAGCGCGCTGACGCCGTTCGTGACACCCGGACCGGCGGTGATGGCGGCGAGGCCGGGACGGCGCGTCACCTTGGCCATCCCCTCGGCAGCGAACACCGCCGTCTGCTCGTGGCGCACGTCGACGATCCGCCAGCCGAGATGCTGCGCGGCATCGAGAAGCGGGAAGATGTGCCCGCCCGAGAGGGTGAACATCGTGTCGATGCCACTGCCGTCAAGTCCTCGGAGGGCGAGGATCCCGCCGTGGCTCGTTGCTGTCGTCTGACTGCCATCTGGCACCGCGATCCCCCTTGTTCAAGCCCGGAGCATACGCAGAGCATCCACCAGTTTCAGGCCTTGTCTCGGTACCATCCGCCAGAGGTGATGTTGTCCGGGAGGCCACCGAAATGGATGAGAGCGAAGCCGTAGACCAACAAGGGGCCGCCACCCCGATCTTCAACGTCTACCGGCGCGGCTACGACCCCGAGCAGGTCGACCGCTACGTCACGGACCAGCAGCGCCGGCTCGACGACGCGCTGCACCGTGCCTCTGAGTCCGAACGCAAGCTCGCCGCCGCCGTCGGGCAGCTTCGCGAGTTGCACCGTCGCGTGGCGGTCTACGAGAGCGAGGCGCGCACCGCACAGCCGCCTGCGCTCGACACGCTCGGGGAGCGCGTCCAGCGCATCCTGCAGGAGGCTTGGGAGGGCGCCTACAACCTCCGCCAGGAGGCC
>JAJYVX010000316.1 GCA_021791795.1 Actinomycetes bacterium
AGGCCGTGGTGCATGAGGCGGTCGCCCATCGCAGCCTTCCTTCCCGTCACTCGAGCTCCTTCAGCACCTCGTCGGTGTGCTCGCCGAGGCGCGGCGCCGTGCGGCCCCGGGGCGCCGCCACGCCGGAGAACGACACCGGGCCGTTCACCGTACGCTGACCGCCGTCGTCGGGCCCCCCGCGCTCGGCCGGCGCCGCGTGGCCCTCGACTGGCTCGGCCGGGGGTCGGTCCCCCTGGCGTGGCTGGCCGTCGTCGTCATCTTCAGCATCTCGAGCCCGTCGACGTTCCCGACGATCGGCACCTTCGGGAGCATCTTCGGTTCCCAGGCTGTGCTCGTCATCGTGACGCTCGGTCTTCTCGTGCCGTTGCGCGCGGGGGACTACGACCTCTCGGTCGCAGGAACGCTCACGCTCTCGTCGATGATCATCGGCCGGTTGAACGGCGGCGGCGGGATGGAGATCTGGCTGGCGGTCGTGATCGCGCTCGCGATCGGCGTGGGCGTCGGTCTCGTGAACGGCTTCTTCGTGCGGGTGTTCGGGATCAATCCTTTCATCGTGACCCTCGGCATGGGCACGCTCCTCCTTGGGATCACGCTGCTCATCAGCAACGACCAGACGTACGCCGGCGTCTCGCAGGGCCTCGTGAACATCACCGAGGTCGATCGCTTCCTCGGCATCCCGCTCGAGTTCTATTACGCCCTGGCTGTGTGCGCTGCGGTGTGGTACGTCTTCGAGCACACCACGCTCGGTCGGCGGCTCCTCTTCGTCGGCAGCGGGAGGGAGGTCGCGAGGCTGAGCGGTGTGCGCGTCGAGCGCATCCGGGTCGGCTCGCTGGTCGTAGCAGGGCTGCTCGCGGCGGTGGCGGGCATCTTCTTCGCCGGCACGTCGGGCGCCGCCAACCCGACCGCCGGTGCGAGCTTCCTGCTGCCGGCCTTCGCGGCGGCGTTCCTCGGCGGGACCACGATCACGCCCGGGCGCTTCAACGCGTGGGGCACCATCATCGCGGCCTACTTCCTCGTGACGGGGGTGACGGGGCTCGCGATCCTCGGGGTCCAGAGCTGGGTGCAGGACGTCTTCTACGGAGGGGCCCTTATCCTCGCCGTCGCCTTCGCGCAGCTTTCGAAGGGCCGCCAGGCGCAGGAGATCATCTGATGGGGATCGCCGGCGCGGTCGGTGCGCAGGGCGCGAGCAAGAGCGGCGCGAGCAAGATCAGGAGGAGCGAGCACGCCGCCCTCCTGGCACGCCACCGCAAGGTCGTCCCCTCCTGGGTCGGCCTGTACTACGACGAGCCGATCGAGCTGGTGAGCGGGAAGGGTTGCTGGGTCACGGACGCAGAGGGGAACACCTACCTCGATCTGTTCGGAGGCATCCTCACCACGAGCATCGGTCACGGCGTCGACGAGTTCGTAGAAGCGGTCCGCGCCCAGGCCGGGCGCATGGTCCACTCCTCGACGCTGTACCTCATCCGGCCGATGGTGGAGCTCGCGGAGCGGATCGCGAGTCTCTCCGGGATCCCCGACGCCAAGGTGTTTCTCTGCAATTCGGGCACCGAGGCGGTCGACGCCGCGCTCATGATGTGCGCGACGGCGCGGCGGTCCAACCAGGTCCTGGCCGTGCGCAACAGCTACCACGGCCGGTCCTTCTCCGCCGTGGCGGTCACCGGGAACCGCTCGTGGTCTCCCTCCTCCTTCTCGCCGCTCGTGGTGAGCTGGGTCCACGCCGGCGACGCGTACCGGGGGATCTTCGCGGGCAGGACGCCTGCCGAGCTCATCGACGCGGCGGCCCGTGACCTCGAAGAGCTGATCGCGACGACCACGGCGGGCGACGTCGCGTGCCTGATCGCCGAACCGATCCAAGGGGTCGGAGGGTTCGTCGTGCCGCCCGACGGGTACTTCGGCGCTCTCCAGCGCGTGCTTTCTCGCTACGGCATCCTCTTCGTCTCCGACGAGGTGCAGACCGGATGGGGACGGACGGGGGAGCACTTCTGGGGCTACCAGGCCCACAGCGTGGAGCCCGACCTTCTCACCTTCGCGAAGGGTCTCGGCAACGGGCTCGCCATCGGTGGGGTGGTGGGGAGAACGCCGGTGGTCGACGCGATCCCGGCGAGCTCGATCTCCACCTTCGGCGGCAATCCGCTCGCGGCCGCCGGCGCGCTCGCGACGCTCCAGTACATTTGCGACCGTGACCTGCAGCACCATGCGTCGACGGTGGGGCGCCGCATGCGCCATCGCCTGGAGCACGGTGCGGCCGGCCTGGCGACGGTCGGCGAGATCCGCGGCAAGGGGCTCATGATCGGCGTCGACCTGGTCGTGCCTGGGACGACCGACCCGTCCCCCGTGACCGCCGACGCCGTGCTCGATGCCGCACGCGTCGACGGCGTGCTCGTGGGCAAAGGCGGCCTCTACGGCAACGTGCTGCGGATCTCCCCACCGATGACGCTGAGCGCCGCAGAGGCGGACGAAGGCGTCGACCGGCTCCTCCACGCGATGCACGCGGTGGAGCAGGCCGCTGCGCCGGATCAGGCCGCTGCGCGAGGGACTGGCGGTTCGCTCGGCATGGACGGCGGTCGATGAAGCACACACCCCCGGCGCACGCCGGGGGACGAGGCAGACGAGTGGGACGAGACGGACGAGGAGGTTCCAAGTGCCCGACATCGTGAGAGCCGCGCTGGTCCAGGCGAAGTGGACCGGCGACAAGGAGTCGATGATCGACTCCAACCTGGTGCTCGCCAAGGACGCGGCCGCGCAGGGCGCACAGGTGCTGTGCTTCCAGGA
>JAJYVX010000317.1 GCA_021791795.1 Actinomycetes bacterium
TACGCCCGCATCTACCGCGCCCAGGCGCGTCTTTCCATGGCGGGCTCCGTCCCGCTGCACGGAGAGCAGCGGTGAGCAGCGTCGACGTGCTCGACGGCGCCGCACCGTCAGCCGCTCCGACCGCCAGGCTCTGGCGCAAGGTGGCCGCCCTCGTCTCTCCCTGGCGGCGCTCGCTCGTCGTTGTGGCTGCCTGCGTCGTCGCCTCCGCCCTCGCCGAACTGGTGCCGCCCTTCGTGGTGCGCTTCGTCGTGAACCAGGATCTCGTGGCCAAGCGGACGACCGACCTTCTCCTCGCTGCCGCGGTGTACGTCCTGGCCGTCGCAGCCGACTCCGTGTTCAGCTTCGCCTACGGCTACCTGGCCGCCCGAGTCTCCCAGTCCGCCATCGCCGCTCTCAGGGTGCGCATCTTCGCTCACGTGATGGCGCTCCCGGTCTCCTATTTCGACCGCACCCCGATCGGCGACGTCATCAGCCGGGCGACGGCTGACGTCGAAACCGTCGACGAGCTCTTCACCGACGGCATCGCGACCCTCATCGGCCAGCTCGTGCCGCTCGTGGCCGTAGTCGTCGCCATGATCGTCTTGAGCCCGCTCCTCTCGGCCGTCTCAGCCGTCGTGCTCCCGCCGCTCCTTGTCGCGACGCGGTACCTGCAGGTGCGCGTGCGGGATGCAGAGCGAAGGACGCGCCGTGCCATCAGCCGCCTCAACGTCGAGCTCTCCGAAGTGGTGGGCGGTGCCGAGACGCTGCGCGCCTTCGGACGGGAGGAGGCCTTCGTCGTTCGTTTCCGCCGGGCGCTGCAGCGCACGCTCTTCGCCCAGCGCGACTCGGTCAAGTACAACGCGTTCTTCGCACCTGTGAGCGGGCTCCTCTCGTCGTTGGTCATCGCGGCCCTGATCTGGGTGGGGGCCGGGCACACGCTGTTCCATGCCGGGGTCAACCTCGGGACCTTGACCGCGTTCATCTTGTTGTTTCAGAACTTCTTCGCCCCGGTCGTCGCCCTGGGGGACGAGTGGCAGTCCGTCCAGGCCGCCATCGCCGGGGCCGAGCGGGCCTTCGAGGTCCTCGATCTTCCGGCCGAAGTCGCCCCTGAGGCCACCGGGTGCCGGCCGGATCCCTCACGGGGGATCGAAGTCGCCGACGTCACCTTTGGCTACGCGCCTTCGCGCCCGGTGATCAAAGGCGTGTCCCTCGTGGTGCGGCCGGGTGAGCACGTCGCGCTCGTGGGGCGCACCGGAGCGGGCAAGTCGACGCTCGTCTCACTCGTCGGCGGCCTCTACCCACCGAGCGACGGCGCAGTGAGAGTCGCGGGTGTCGACCCTCGCAGCCTCGGTGATGCCGAGCGGGGTCGCCTCCTCGGCATCGTGCCCCAAGCGCTCCATCTCTTCGGCGGCACCCTGCGCGAGAACCTCAGCCTCTTCGACCCTCGTGTTGACGACGAGTCAGTTCGACGGGCTGCCGAGCTCGCAGGTATCGGCCCGCTCGTCGCCGAGCTCCCCGAAGGGTTCGATACTCCGCTCGCCGGCGAAGGGCGCGGCGGGGGAGCGGTCCTCTCCGCGGGGCAGCGTCAGCTCGTCGCCCTGGCGAGGTCGCTCGTGCGCGAGCCGGCGGTCCTTCTCCTCGACGAGGCGACGGCCGCCATCGACGGCGCCAGCGACGCCGCCTTTCGGAGCGCCCTGCGCGAGACGGCGCTGCGCCGCGGCTGTGCCGTCCTCACCGTCGCCCACCGCATCTCGACCGCCCGCGAGGCTGACCGGGTCGTCGTGCTCGAGGAGGGCCGGGTGGTCGAAGAGGGGCGTCCAGCGGACCTCTCTTCTCGCGGGGGCCGCTTCGCCGCCCTCGCCGAGCTCGAGGCCGCCGGCTGGGACTGGCAGGAAGCCCGGAGCGACGACGCCGAGACGGCGCCGCGCGCCCGATCCTCGAGCCAGTCGTTCCGACATGACAACCAAAAGGAGTGATGACCGATGGTCTTTTCCGACGTCTACCTGCAGCCCGACGCCCCGGATCCCGTCCTCACCGAGGAGGTGGTCGTCGAGGCTGCGCGCCGGCACGCCCCAGATGTGGGCGGCCTGCTCGAAGTCGACGAATCCGGTGGGGAGGCCCGTGCCTACGTCCTCGAGGGCGGCATCGTGATGAAGACGCAGCGCCCGCATCGCCTCCGGCCCCGAACGAGCCTGCGCAAGGAAGCCCTCTTCCTGGCCGAGCTCGAGCGGCAGGGCACGTTCCCGGTCCCACGGGCTCTCGGTCACGGCGAGATGGAGGGGATCGAGTATCTGTGCCTCACGCGCATCGACGGAGTCCCCGTCGAGCACGCGTCGCTCGACGCCGAGACGCGGGCTTCTGCCCTCGGCGAGCTGGGCCGAACCCTTCGCGCCATCCACGAGATCGAGCAGTCGGCGTTCGCCGATGGCGAGCTCATGCCCGGCGACCGCACGCCGGCCGACCTGAAGATGCGCTTCTCGGACGCCTTCGACCGCCTTGCCGGCGCGCTCAAGGCGGACACGCGCTTCGACGGACTGATCGACGTCGGGGAAGTCGCTGCCCATTGCCTCGCCCGCATCCCCGACACCACCCCGCCGGTGGCCCTCCACTCGAACCCCGGTCCCGAGCACGCCTTCGTCGACCGGGCCACGGGTGCCTTCGTCGGGCTCATCGACTTCGGGGACGCCTACCGTAGCCATCCCGCCCTCGATCTGCGCCCGTGGACGGCGGCCGCAGACGGTGAGGCGCTGCTTGGCGGCTACACGTCGGCCGGACCCCTGCCCGACGGCTTT
>JAJYVX010000318.1 GCA_021791795.1 Actinomycetes bacterium
CGAGCAGATTCACAAAGCTCGGCGTCGGCTAGCTGCTCACTCCCGGAGCCTCATCCTCGCCTCGGAGGCTTGTGCCTGGCAAAACGGCGCCTGTGCACCGGGCCATGCTGACCGCTCCGCCGGTCGCGGTCGTCGCCAGATCCTATCGGAGCGAGCCCGGCCTCCTCCGCGCTCGGACGCGGACCGTTCGCCGGCACTGCTGCATTGATGGCGTCGCGCCCACGCCCGGGGCGGAAGACGGTGTAGAGGCCGACGCCGAGGACGGCTATCCCGATCGGGATGGCGTCGTTCCACTGAGGCGAGAAGCTCGGGTAGAGCACGAGACCCGAGAGGACGAAAGTCCAGGCCCAGAGGAGGAGCACCGCACGTCGGTGCCCGTGCCCGAGGCGCATGAGGCGGTGATGGAGGTGGCCGAGGTCCCTCGCCGCGAGGCCGCTGCGGCGGGCCGTCCGGCGCACGATGGCAAAGGCGGTGTCGAGGATGGGCACGCCGAGGATGACGAGCGGGACGAGGAGGGGGGCGAAGAAGAAGTAGGTGACCCCGGAGTAGTCGTAGGACTGCCCGCCGATGAGCATCGTGCTCGCGGCCATGAGCAGGCCGAGGACCATCGCCCCTGTGTCACCCATGAAGATCTTCGCCCGGTGGAAGTTGTGCGGGAGGAACCCGACGCAGAGCCCGCAGGCCGCCGCGGCGACGATCGGTCCGAGGTTGGGCGGGTTGGACGTGAGGACGCCGAGGTCCTCGAGGCGCAGCCCGTAGGCGCAGAGCGACGCGGAGGCGATGGCGACGACGCCGGCGGCGAGGCCGTCGAGCCCGTCTATGAGGTTGATGGCGTTCGCGATCCCGACGACCCACAGCGCCGTGACGAGGGGAAGGATCGACGGCGAGAGGACGATGAAACCGGCGAAAGGCACCTTGAAGTGGGACATCGTCACGCCGAGGAAGTAGAGGACCATGGCGGCGAGCACCTGACCGGCGACCTTGGCCGGCGCGGAGACCTCGCGCCAGTCGTCCACGAACCCGACGACGAAGATGACGAGGGTGCCGGCCAGCACCCCGAGCGGCTCGGACGAGCCCTGGAACGAGCTGCTGAACGAGGGGAGCGCCGAGGCTACGCCGATGGCGGCGCCGAGTCCGGCGAGCATCCCCACCCCGCCGAAGGTCGGCGTGGGGATCGCGTGCACCCTCTGGGCGTCCGGCATGACGACGAGGTGTTTCGCCACCGTCACCTTGCGGACGCCGAACGTGAGCGTGAAGGTCACCACGGCTGCCACGCCGAAGACGATGAGGCAGCCGATCTCCTGGGTCACGCGCTTCGGACCTTCAGCTTTCTGTCATGACTCCCGGCCGGCGCCGGGGTAGGGATCGAACTGCTCTCGGAGCTCTCTCACCTCGGCCCGCACAGCCCGGAGAGCTGCGTCGTCGTCCCGCCTCCGCAACGCCGTGGCGAGAAGGCCTGCGACGACGGCCATGTCCGCCTCTCCCATGCCTGCCGTCGTCTCGGCCGCGGTCCCGAGGCGGAGGCCGCTCGTGACGAAAGGCGGCCTCGGGTCGTTCGGGATCTGGTTCCGGTTGCAGGTGATGCCGGCCCGGTCGAGGGTCTCCTGTGCCACCTTCCCGCTGAGCTCAGGGTCGAAGTCGCGGAGGTCGACGAGCAGCAGGTGGTTGTCGGTGCCTCCTGCGACGAGCCGGAACCCCTCTCCGGTGAGGGCGCCGGCGAGGGCCTGCGCGTTCGCCACGACCCTTCTCGCGTAGCTCTTGAAGCTCGGCTGCATCGCCTCGCGGAACGCCACCGCCTTCGCCGCGATGACATGGTCGAGCGGGCCGCCCTGGAGGCCGGGGAACACGGCACCGTCCACCAGCCGGGCATTCTCGGCCGACGTGAGGAGGGCTCCGCCCCGCGGGCCGCGGAGCGTCTTGTGGGTGGTGAACGTGACGACGTCGGCGACGCCGACCGGGCTCGGGTGGACCCCGGCGGCGACGAGCCCGGCCGGATGGGCGCAGTCGAACATGAACTTTGCCCCCACCTCGTCGGCTATCGCTCGGAAGGGCTCCGGCTCGATCGTCCGCGAGTAGGCGGTCGTGCCGGCGACTATCAGCTTCGGCCGCTCCCTTCGCGCGATGTCCCGCACCTGGTCGAGGTCGATGCGCTCGCCCGAGCCGTCGGGCGCCGCCGGCGTGACGCCGTAGGCGACGAAGCGGTAGAGCTTGCCTGTGATCGAGACCGGGGAGCCGTGCGTGAGGTGACCGCCCTGGTCGAGGCGCATGGCGCAGATGGTGTCTCCCGGCTCGACGAGGGCCAGATAGGCGGCGAGGTTGGCCGACGCTCCCGAATGGGGCTGCACGTTCGCGTGCTCGGAGCCGAACAGCTGTCTCGCCCGCTGGCGGGCCAGGTCCTCGACCTCGTCGGCGACGGCATTGCCCCCGTAGTACCGGCGACCCGGGTAGCCCTCGGAGTACTTGTTGGTGAGCACCGATGCCGTGGCGGCGAGCACCGCGGGCGAGGTGAAGTTCTCCGAGGCGATCAGCTGGAGCGTGCTGCGCTGGCGATGCAGCTCGTCGACGAGGAGCGCACGTATCTCGTCATCCTCTTCGAGCACACCGGCGAGCATGACCTCGGGGTCACTCAGTCGGCCGGCCATCGAGTCACCTTCGAACGGCGGCACCTGGCCAGTCTACAGAAGGTCCTCCTCGGCGACCGGGTGGGGTCTTGCGCGCCCTCGTAGGCGGGGTGCCTCCCGCTACCACCCCGAC
>JAJYVX010000069.1 GCA_021791795.1 Actinomycetes bacterium
GAGCACTTCGAATCCTTCGGCCAGCTCTGCCTCGTTGATGCAGAGGGGCGGGTTCGTCATGACCTGGTTCCAGTGGAGCATCGTGTAGACGCCGTGGTCGAGCAGGTAGCGCTGGAGAGCGGCCATCTCGGGGCTCGTGCCGTTGAAAGGCGCCATGGGCTCGCCCGTGGACCGGTCGCGCACGATCTCGAGACAGCCGAACAAGCCGATCGACCGGATGCCGCCGACAGACGGGTGGCGCGAGGCAAGCTCCTCGTGGTGGCGCCTGAGCACCTCGCCCATCTTGGCGGCGTTCTCTATGAGGCCGTCGGATTCGTAGATCTCGATCGTGGCGAGGGCGGCCGCCAAGGCGACCGGGTGGGAGTTGTATGTGAGACCGCCGGCGAAGACGTGCTCGTCGAAGTAGCCGGCGACATCCGGCCTGAGCCCGACTGCGCCGAGCGGGACGTAGCTCGACGTCAGCCCCTTGGCACACGTGACGAGATCGGGCACGACGCTCCAGTGGTCGACGGCGAACCAGGACCCGGTTCGACCGAAGCCGGACATCACCTCGTCGGCGATCATGAGGATGCCGTAGCGGGTGCAGAGATCCCGCACGCCCTCGAGCCAGCCGTCCGGCGGGATGAGGATTCCGTTCGTGCCCGTGACCGGCTCGAGGATGAATGCGGCGATCGTGGCGGCACCCTCGAGCTCGATCGTCTCCTCCAGCATGCGGAGAGACTCCTCCGCCGAGTCGGGTGGGCGGGTCGTGCCGTGGTAGAAGTCGAGCACGTGGACGACGCCGGGGATGCCTGGCTCGTTCGGCCAGCGACGCGGATCCCCCGTGAGGGTGATCGCGCCGGAGGTGGCGCCGTGATAGGAGCGATACCTGGCGAGGATCTTGTGCCGCCCCGTCACGGCCCGGGCTATCCGGACGGCGTTCTCGTTCGCCTCGGCTCCGCCAAGGGTGAAGAAGGTCTTCTCGATGTCGCCCGGGAACAGCTGGGCAAGCTTGCGCCCGAGGCGGGCCCGAACCTCTGTGGCCATGCCGGCCGAGTTGACGTAGGCGACCTCGCGAGCCTGTGCTGCGATCGCGTCGGCGATGCGACCGTCGCCGTGGCCGGCGTTGACGCTCATCAGTTGCGAGTTGAAGTCGAGGTAGCGCTTCCCGTCCGGGTCGTAGAAGTAGACGCCCTTGCCCGACGCGACCGGCATGGGCGACACCTTCGCCTGCGCGGCCCAGTCGTACAGCGTGTAGCGCTTCGACCAGTCGACTATCTCCTCTGCCGAGAGCCGCTCGTGCGGTGCCATGTCTCCTCCTCCTCCTCCTTCGTCAAGCTGCCGTGACCACGTCGAGCGACGAGAGCGGCCCGGCGACACTGCGGGCGTCGCCCACGACGACGGTCGCCATCGCGGCAGGCGACAGCCACCGCCGGGCCGCCTCTTCGACCTCCGCCCTCGTGCAGCGCGCAAGCCTCGAAGGGAAGGCGGCGATGTACCCGGGACGGCTCCCTGTGCTCCCGAGCGCCGCGAGAGTCGAAGCGAGACCTGACTGCGTCGCCGTCTGGAACAGAAAGGACCCGATGGAGTGGCTCCGTGCCGCTTCGAGCTCCTCGTCAGTGATCCCCTTCGTCACGAGCCGGCCGAGCTCGTAGCGAGTCTCGACCAGCGCGGCCGCCGTGACCTCGGTCGACACCTCGGCTCCGAAGCGGAAGGTCGAGGCCGCGCGCCCGTGGACCACGCGGCTGCGGGGCGAGTAGGTGTAGCCGTTCCTCTCCCGCAGGTTCTCGACGAGCCGGGACGTGAACATGCCGCCGAGGATGTCGTTCGCCAGCACGAGAGCCGGCCACTCCTCCGCCTCGCGCCTCGGCGCCGACCCCCCTATGCGGATCACGCTCTGCACGCTCGGCGTCCGATCGAGGAGCGCTACCCCGCCTGGGCGGACCGGAGGAGCCTCCTCAAGCGCCGCGACTGCTCCAGAGCCAGACTCGAGCCAGGGGCCGAGCTCGTCGGTGGCGATATCGAGAGCTCTTCGTGCAGGCACGTCCCCGACGACGACGAGCTTGGCTGATGCCGGATGGAGGAGGGTCCTGTGCAGTCCGCGCAGCGCCTCCGCGCCGACGCGGCGGAGGGCGCTCGGTCGAGGCATGGCGGAGCCGTAGGGATGGCGGCCGAACATGCGCTTCGACAGGAGCTCCTCGGCGAGCACCTCCGGGCGGCTGAGCGCTATGAGCACCTCGTCCGCCTTGCGGTCGCGCTCGGCCCTCACCTCGCCCGCCGGGTAGGTGGCCGAGGTGAGCACCTCGGCCACGAGGGCGAAGATCTCCGGCAGCTGCGCGGCAAGGGCAAACGCATGCAGATCGACGCGGTCACCGGAGACCGAGGCGCCGAACCCGCCGCCGAGCCGTTCGACCGCCTCTGCCAACGACTCGCGGTCGTGCTGCTCGGTGCCGGCGAAGAGGGCGTCGGTGAGCACGAGCGACGGCGCCGAGTGCGTGATCTCGCCCGCCTCGAGCGGGAAGGAGAGTCGGATCTCGACGAGCGGCACGCCGGTGTGCCGCAAGGCGATGGCGCTGAGCTTGCCGGGAAGCTCCTTCTCGACGATGTTCGCCTTGCGCGGCAGGCGGAGTGAGCCGATCGCCGGCTTGTCCTCGACGAGCTTCGGTCGCGCCGCCATCAGGGCTGCCCTCCGGCGGGAACCACCTCGACGACTGCCGCGCTCTGCGAAGCGAGATCGGCGGCTGCGGCCTGGACGGACGACGGCTCCACCCGTGCCAGCAGATCGGGCAGCTCGCTCAAGAGCTCGGCCCTGCCGTGGACGGCCTCGAGGGATGCGAAAGCGACCGAGCGCTCCATGACGGAGTCCACCCCTTTCCAGTATGCCCCGGCGAAACTCGCCTCCACCCGCCCCAACTCGTCCTCCGTCGGACCGGTCTCGGCCAGCCGGGACAGCTCTTCGCCGATCACCGAGACGATCTCGTCGGTGGTCGCCCGGCCAGGATGGTTGACGACCACCTGGAAGAGGGCCGGGTCCCGCATGAGCATGTTGTCTCCGCCGAACTGGCCGATCATGCAGCCCACGTCGGTCACGAGCTGCTCGCGGTGCATGAGGCGTGAGCGAAGCCGCGACGCCTCCCCGTCACCGAGCACGCTGGCGGCAACCGCATAGGCAAGGTGCTGGTCGAGGTGGTTCACGGGGTCGGGCGTCCGGAGCCCGATGACGAAGGCGGGCTGGGGCGCGAGCGGATCGTCGATCACCCGCCGGCGGGCGGACGGCAGCGGCGGTTCGGGCCACGGCCCGTGTGGTGGCGCCGCCGCCGAGGGGATCCCGCCGAAGTACCGCTCGGCGAGTACGAAGACGTCGTCGGGCTCGCAGTACCCGGCGACGGTGAGCACGGCGTTGCGCGGCGCGTAGTACCTACGGTGGAACTTCACCGCGTCCTCGACCGAAGCCTCCTCGAGGTGGCTGAAATCGCCGTAGCCGTTGTGGGCGTTCGGGTAGGTGTCGAAGGCCAGCTCGGGGAGGACTATCCAAGGGAAGCCTCCGTAAGGCTGGTTGAGGACGTTGACCTTGATCTCCTCCTCGACCACGGCGATCTGGTTGCGCAGGTTCTCCTCCGTGACGGCCGGGGCGCCCATCCGGTCCGCTTCGAGCCAGAGGGCGAGCTCGAGCGCCATGGCCGGGAGGGCTTCGTAGTACGCCGTCAGATCTGCCATCGTGTGGCCGTTGAAGACCCCACCGGCGGCCTCGAGCTGTCGGGTCTGCTCGTTCTTCGCCACGTGCGCAGAGCCCTGGAACATGAGGTGCTCGAACAGGTGGGCGAAGCCGGTGCGACCCTCGGGCTCAGACCGGAAGCCGACGTCGTAGACGACGGCGACGCCGACGAGAGCGCTCGACCGGTCGGGCGAGGCGATGACCCGGAGCCCGTTCGGGAGGACGGCGCGTTCGATCGTGACCTTGTGATCGCTCCTGGGCACGAAATCGAACCTAGTGCCTCTGGCGCCGGCCGGCGCATCCTCCCGAGAGGCGGACTTAGAGGAGCGGCGAACGCCGTGTGCCGAGATCCGAGTATGCCGCAGCAAAACGCGCCACCGTCGCCAGACACACCCCCTCCTCTTGGAACGTCCCGGCGGAAAGGGTGTGGAGCCACGTGGCGAGCCCGAAGGCCGGTGCCGCCCGGTAGCGAGCCTCGAGATCTCCCGCGATGTCGGAGGGCAGATCACGGTGTCCGAGGGCGTGGGCCAACCGCTCTGTGTAGAAGTCGAGAAGCTCGGCCTCATGCACCCTTCGCTCGCCGGCGTCGAGCGCGCCGATGAGGAAGTACCCGACATCGTGCGCGAAGTGACCGGCTCGGACCAGCTGCCAGTCGTAGAAGCCGGTCTCCTCTCCGGGAAGGCGGTATGTGTTGCCTGGGTGCGCGTCGCCATGGAGGAGCGTCTGCGAGCCGCTGCCGGCAAGAAGCGCGCTCCGGCGGAATTGCCGTTCGAGAACCGACGCGCCGGCGCCGGCCTCTCCGAGAAGACGGGAGGCGGACGGCTGCCGTGCTTCGAGCCGGCGCATGCCGCGGCGCAGGCTCGCGTACGAGACCGGGGCAAAGGCCGGACCGAGGCGCCATGGGCGGAGGAATCCGAGGCCGGCCGGCAGGTTGTCCACTCGCCCGAGGAACGCCGCATGAAGCCGGGCGAGACCGGCGAGGCCGGAGCGAACCTCGGCCGGGCTGAGCGAGCGCTGGGCGTCGCTCGGCTCGCCGCCACGGGCCGTGACGTCTTCCATGAGCACCGCGGACGCGAGCGTGCGGCGGCGCCAGGCGCCGGAGAAGAGCTCGGGGTGCTCGATGGGGAGCTCGACGCCCGAGGCCGCCAGCCGCCCTTCGGCCGACCAGGCCCGCAATGCGAGAAGGGCGAGGCGGTGGAGCGGCCGACCGTGGAGCTTGAGAAAGACCGACGCCGGCGCCCCGCCGTCCGCGCCGGCATAGGCCAGCCGGAGCCGGACGCGCCGGTTGGTGCCGTCGGCGACGTCGGCTATTTCCACCCGGGAGACCCGGGCGCCCGGGTAGCGAGCGGAGAGCGCACGTGTCGCCCACTCGGGGGTGATCTCGGCGAGCCGGCGCGGGACCGTGAGCACACAGCCATCCTCTCCCGCGCCGCCAAGAGGAGCACGCCTGTGGATGTGAGTGGCATGAGCCTGAAGCTTGCCGGAGCACCCGGGAGCCCGCCTGAGCCGCGCCCGGCTCGTGCGCTGGTCTCATCCCGGCAGTCAGTTCTCAGTCGGGTTCGCCCTCCCCCCATCGAGCTACCTACTGTTCACACCGATGAGCGACCTCGGAGAGCCTTTCACGACGCGTCCGGAGCTGACCGGCCGCTTCGGCATGGTTGCCGCCACTCACTGGCTGGCGGCGCAGGCCGGCATGCGCATGCTCGAGCTCGGGGGGAACGCGTTCGATGCGGCGGCGGCGGCGGGTTTCGCCTTGCAGGTCGTGGAGCCGCACCAGAATGGGCTCGGGGGCGAGGTCCCCATGGTCCTCTACTCCGCCTCCGACCGCGACGTCTTCGTCGTGAACGGCCAGGGCACTGCGCCGGCCCGCGCCACCTCGGCTCACTTCCGCGATCTCGGACTCGACCTCGTGCCGGGCACCGGGCTGCTCGGCGCCTGCGTGCCCGGTGCGTTCGGTGGTTGGCTTCTCCTGCTCGACCGGTGGGGCTCGCTGCCGTTGCGGGAGATCCTGGCACCGGCGATCACCTACGCGACCGAGGGCTTCCCGGCGCTGTCGAGCCTGTGCGAGACGATCGGTTATCACGAGGCCACGTTTCTCCGCCGTTGGACGACTTCGGGTGAGATGTGGCTGCAGAACGGCCCGCCGCACCCCGGCCAGCTGATCAAGAACCCTGCACTCGGCCGCACCTACGAGCGCCTGGTGGCCGAGGCCGAGGCGGTCGGCAGTGATCGGTCTGCGCAGTTCGAGGCCGCGCGGCGGGCGTTCTACGAGGGCTTCGTCGCCGAGGCGTTGTGCGAGTTCGCCACCACGTCACAGTGGGACGGCATGGGCGGCGGCCCAGAGGAGGAGGGCGACGCCAGCCATCCGGGCCTTCTCTCGCTCGACGACATGGCGTCTTGGCGCGCCGGAGTGGAGAGCGCTGTCTCCTTGCCGTACCGGGAGTTCGAGGTCTGGAAGACCGGTCCGTGGGCGCAGGGGCCGGTGATGCTGCAGCAGCTCGCCTTGCTCGGGGGCTTCGACCTGCGCTCACTCGGACCGGCGACGCCAGAGCTGGTCCACGTCGTCACCGAGTGCGCCAAGCTGGCCTTCGCCGACCGCGAGGCTTTCTACGGCGACCCCGGGGTCGTCGACGTGCCGATGGAAGCGCTTCTCTCACGGGAGTACAACGACGAGCGTCGCAAGCTCGTCGGCGACTCGGCGAGCCTGGAGCTTCGCCCGGGCTCGCCGGGCGGCTGTTCAGCCCCGCTTCCCGAACTGGTGCTGCGGCGCCTCGCCGCGACGGGATCCGCCCGGGCCGCCGTGCCGGACGGCGTCGTGGCCAACCCCGGGCAGTCCGTCGCCGGAACGGCTCACGACACCTGCCATGTCGACGTGGCTGACCGCTTCGGCAACCTCGTCTCGGCGACACCGAGCGGCGGCTGGCTGCAGAGCTCGCCTGCGGTGCCGGGACTCGGCTTCTGCCTCGGCACGCGGGCGCAGATGTTCTGGGTGGAGGAGGGACTTGCGTCCTCGATACGCCCGGGAGCGCGGCCGCGGACGACGCTCAGCCCGTCGCTCGCCTTCCGGGACGGAGCACCGTACATGGCCTTCGGCACGCCGGGCGGTGACCAGCAGGACCAGTGGCCGCTCAAAGCCTTCCTCTACCACGCCGAGTTCGGCCTGCCCTTGCAGGCGGCGATCGACGCCTCCAACTGGCACGTCGAGCATGCGCCGTCATCCTTCTGGCCCCGAGAGGCGTTTCCCGGGGAGCTCTACGCGGAACAGTCGCTCGGTGGCACGGCTCTCAAGGCACTGCGGGACAGGGGCCATCTCGTCGTCGAGCAGCCCGCGTGGTCGCTCGGACGGGTGACTGCCGTCTGCCGGAACACCGACGGCGCCCTCCACGCCGGGGCAGATGCCCGGTCTGGGCAGGCGTACGCCGTCGGGCGCTGACGCCGGAGCTGCCCTTCCGCCTGCGGAGTGACGCCCGTCCCAGACGCCGGCTTGCTCACTTCCTGCGGAGTTAGCGCCTGGGACAGGCGCTAACTCCGCAGGATTTGTGCTCGGGCCAGCCGCACCGGCACCCAGCCGGCGCGGCCGACACAAGATCTGGCCCCGGAACCGCCTCTCTCGTCCACCTTCTGACCCAGGCATGCCTCCGAACCGGCCCGCCGGCCCCAGCAACCCGGGCCCCAGCACGCCGGCCCCGGCACACAAACCGTCAGGTGGCTCAACCCATCCGGCATACGGTGGAAGTGCCCCACCTGGCGGCGACGGCTTCCTTGAGCGAGCGGGGCCATCCCTTCGACACCCGGAGGGACTCCTCGTAGAGCGCCAGCTGCGCCTTGGCGGCCGGCTCGACCGGCGTGGCAACATTGCGGTCCCCGAATGCGCTGATCGCGAGCTCCGGACACACGTTCGCTATGGCGAGGATGGCACCACTGCAGCCGAGCATCCCGGCCACGCAGACGAGATTGGCCGAGCCGGTGTAGATGGCGCCGCCGAAGGTGCGAACCTCGTCATAGAGCCGCAGCAGATCACCGCTCGAGTCCTTTACCCCACAGACAGGCAGCTCCGGCAGCACCGGTACGGGTATGCCCGGCTGGGACACGGCCGGGAAGTGGTATGCGAGCAGCCGATCCGTGCCGGCAACCTCGGCCAGCGCGTCGTAGTAAGCACGGGGGTCGGACGACTGCGGTGGCGCCAAGGCGAGCACGAGGTCGGCACCGGCGTCGATCACCATCGACGTGAGGATCGAGGCCTGCCGAGCCGACGGCGCCCCCGAGCCGGCCAGCACGGGAACGTCGTCGGGCAGCACGGCACGAACGGCCGACACGAGCGCGGCTCGCTCGGACGGCTCGAGGGCGGAGGCCTCGCCCGTCGAGCCGGCGACGAGGACCGAGCGCACGCCACAGCCCACCAACCTGGAGGCAAGCTCCGCCGTTGCAGACGGGTCGGCCTCGCCCCGTTCGTCGAACAACGTCACAAGAGCGACGCCGACACCGGCGAAGGGCGCCGAGCCGGCCTGCGGAGACGACTCGGGGCCGTTCACGACGACGACGGTGACGGTGACGACGAGCCGGTCGTCCCGCTCCCGGCAGCAGGTGCCTTCACGAGCGAGCCTGCCTTCCAGACGTGGGTGACGTTCGACGGCTCGGCGAGCAGCGACACATCGCCCACCGGATCGCCACCCACCCCAATGACATCCGCACCGTACCCTTCGGCCAAGACGCCCGAGCGAGGAGCCTGCGGCCCGAGAGTCGACGGCCCTGCGGCAGTGGCGGCCTCGATCGCTTCGAGTGACGAGAGCCCGGCGCGGACGAGATGCGAGAGCTCACTACCGTTCTGTCCCCAGTGCGCCGGTGCCGACCGGCCCGATCCGGCGATGTCGGTGCCGAGAGCGATACTCACACCGCGGTCGTGCGCAACGGCGATCGCCTCGAAGTGACGATCCGCGATGGCGACGAGCTTGCGGCAGGCGTAGTCCGGAAGCCCGCTCGCCTTGCCGTGGGCGAGGAACTCCTCGACGATGTGACGGGTCGGCACCAGCACCGCGCCAGACTCGCGCATCGCGTCCGCCGCTTCCTCGTCGAGGTAGGTGCCGTGCTCGATCGTGCGCACGCCAGCCTCGAGCGCCGCCATGATCCCAGGCTTTCCGTGGCAGTGGGCCGCCACTATCCGTTCGGCTCGCCCGGCCTCCTCGACGATCGCCCGCATCTCCTCGCCGGAGAACTGCTGGTGGATCGGGTTGTCTATCTCGCTCATGACGCCGCCGGAGGCGCAGATCTTTATGAGACGGGCTCCGTTGCGCAGCTGCAACCGCACAGCCTTCAGGCATTCGGGCACGCCGTCGCACTGTCGCAGCATGCCGACCCGATCCGCCAGGTCGCAGACCCAGTCCGGCGGGAACATGTGCAGGTCGGCGTGCCCGCCGGTCGTGCTCAGCACGGCACCGGCGGCGTACACCGACGGACCCTGCACGGTTCCTTCCTCAACTGCACGGGCGACCCACACCCCAAGCCCGCCGACCTCGCGCACGCTCGTGAAGCCGGCGTCGAGCGCCACCGCCGCGTCCCGGGCGGCCCGCATTGCCAAGAGGGCCGGCGGAGAGGCGGCCAGCGAGGCGAGGTCGGGGGTGATCGAGCCCATGAAGTGCGTGTGGCAGTCCCAGAGGCCAGGCATGACGGTCGGGACCTGGAACACCGCTGCGCCGGGCGTCGCAGGTGCCTGCGCGAGCGGGCCGGCGTAGCGGATGGCGTCATCCTCGAGGACGACGCAGCCGTCTCTGATCGGCTCGCCCCGACCGGGAACGAGCCTCCCAGCCTCGATGCGTTGCACGGCGCTCACGTTGGGGAAAGTAGCAGTGTGGGATCGGGAGGGGCTTCTCGCCGGCAAACGCGTGCAGCACTTGCGCCCAGCGGACGGGACGACTCGTCTGGTTCCACTGTCGGAGCCACCCTTGACGCCCGCGTGCCATCGGTCTCGGCTCAGCCGCGCCGATCCCTCGCCCTTCGCGTTACGAATCTGTCACACAGCGGAACTGCCCGGTGATGCAAGTCCGGGGTAGTCTCTCCGGAGCATCGAGTTGCACGAAGGGAGTTTCGCATGACCCTCACCGGAGTGATCGACGATCGCACGCTCCAGTCCTACCGGGAGCTGCTCGATCAAGAGGATGCCGCCTTCGACGAGCTGGAACATGCTTATGAAGATGGCGACAGAGATCACTTCGAGGCGGACCTCTCGATGTGGACACAGGCGGTTGCCCGCCGCCTCGCCTACCTGAGGCGAATGGGCATCGACGTCGAATAGCCGGGCAGGCCGGCCGACTCGTCGGCCGGCCTGCCCGGGCGTCAAAGCTCTGGCGCGCTCCGGCGAACTGCGAGCCGCCTGCCGTGCGCGCACCGCCGCCGTCAGCCGAGCAGACCGCCGACGTCTCTTCGCTCCGCGAGCAATTCCTCGGTCGTCGCCTCGATTCGGCTCGCGGCGAAGTCCGAGTGCTCCAGCCCTTCCACGATGCTCCAGCCGCCGGTGCCGTCCGATCGCACGGGAAAGCCGAACTGGAGGCCTTCCGGCCTCCCGTACTCGCCCCGCGACACGACGGACAGCGAGGTCCAGTCCCCCTCCGGGGTAGGGGTCCTGATGCTCACGACCGAGTCGATGGCGGCGTTCGCCGCCGAGGCTGCCGAGGACGAGCCCCGGGCGTCGATGATCGCCGCCCCCCGTTTCTGGACCGTCTCGAGGAAGGGTCCTTCCAACCAGGACTGGTCGGCTATCACTTCCGGAGCCGGCTTGCCCCCGATACGGGCGTTCTCGAAGTCCGGGAACTGGGTGGACGAGTGATTCCCCCAGATGGCTACGTTCGTCACGCTCGAGACCGGCAGGCGCGCCCTCTTCGCAAGCTGCGTCTTCGCCCGGTTGTCGTCGAGCCTGGTCATGGCGAACCAGCGCTCGGGGGGGACGTCGGGCGCGTTGCTGCGGGCGATGAGACAGTTCGTGTTGCACGGGTTGCCTACGACGAGAATCCGGACGTCGGAGGCCGCGTGCGCGTTGATGGCCTGGCCTTGCGGCTTGAAGATGCCTCCGTTGACCCCGAGCAGGTCCTTTCGCTCCATGCCTGCCTTGCGAGGGATGGAGCCCACGAGCAGCGCCCACGAGGTCCCCTCGAAGGCAGCACGGAGGTCGCTCGTGATCACCACGCCGGAGAGGAGCGGGAACGCGCAGTCGTCGAGCTCCATCACGACCCCCTCGAGCGCCTTCATGGCGGGCTCTATCTCGAGAAGCCGCAGCACGATCGGCTGGTCCGCCCCGAGCATCTGACCTGAAGCGATGCGGAAGAGAAGCGAGTAGCCGATCTGCCCGGCGGCACCGGTCACCGTCACCTGGACGGGCGACCGGGACGATCCGGCGGATGCGGACGAGGACGGTGAGGAGGATTGTGAGGAGGTGTCAGTCACAGAAATTCGACGTTAGCGATCTGCGCCAGCGCTGCGCCGACCTCCGTCGCCGGCGAAGCCAGCGGTCAGAGGCGGTCGACGACGGCCGCGGCGAACTCCGAGCAGCGGACCTGCCTCGCCCCCTCCATGAGCCGGGCGAAGTCGTAGGTGACGATCTTCTCTGCGATCGTCTGCTCGAGCGCCCGGACGATGCCGTCGGCGGCGTCCTGCCAGCCGATGTGCTCGAACATGAGGACGCCGGACAAAAGGACCGAACCGGGGTTGACCTTGTCCTGGCCGGCGTACTTCGGCGCCGTGCCGTGGGTCGCCTCGAAGACTCCGTGCCCGGTGACGTAGTTGACGTTGCCGCCGGGTGCGATCCCGATGCCGCCTACCTGGGCGGCGAGGGCATCGGAGAGGTAGTCCCCGTTCAGGTTCGTGGTGGCGATGACGTCGAACTCGTCCGGTCGCGTGAGCACCTGCTGCAGGGTGATGTCAGCGATGGCGTCCTTCACGAGGAGCTTGTCGGCTGGCTCGCCGCCGCAGTCCTCCCAGCCGACGGCCACGTCGGAGAACTCGTCGCGCACGAGGTCGTACCCCCAACCGCGAAAGGCACCCTCGGTGTACTTCTGGATGTTTCCCTTGTGCACGAGCGTCACGCTCTTGCGCCGGTGCTTCAGGGCGTACTCGATCGCCGCCCGGATGAGCCGCTTCGAGCCCGTGATCGAAACCGGCTTCACCCCGATGCCCGAGTCGGGACGGATCTGCCAGCCGAAGCTCTCGCGAAGGAACTCGAGGAGCTTCTTCGCATCCTCCGTCCCCTCCTGCAGCTCGAGGCCTGCGTAGACGTCTTCGGTGTTCTCCCTGAAGATGACCATGTCGACCTTCTCCGGGTGTCGCACCGGCGACGGCACACCCTCGAACCAGCGCACCGGGCGGAGGCACACGTATAGGTCGAGGATCTGTCGCAGGGCGACGTTGAGCGAGCGGATCCCACCTCCGATGGGCGTCGTCAAGGGTCCCTTGATGCCGATCAGGTGGTCGCGGAACGCCTCGACCGTCTCGGCGGGCAACCACTCGCCCGTCTCCTTGAACGCCTTCTCCCCGGCGAGGACCTCCTTCCAGGCGACGCTGTGCCCGTGCTTCAAGGCCGCGGCGTCGAGGACGAGACGGGCTGCAGGCCAGATGTCGACGCCGGTGCCGTCACCTTCTATGAAGGGGATGATCGGCTCCGCCGGCACCTGAAGCACACCGTCAGCGGACATGGAGATCTTGTCGGCCATATAGCCGAGCCTACCGAGGGGCGCCCGGGCGTATCCCGAGGTTGGCGCAGATCTCGATCGTCGCCGCCGACTGGTTCATCGTGTAGAAGTGCAGGCCGGGCACCCCGTCGGCGACCAGCTCCTCGCACAGCGACGTGGCCATCTCGACGCCGATCTTGCGCACCTCGGCGGGGTCGTCGCCCGCCGCCGCCACCCGGTCGGCCACCTCGGGCGGGACCGGGTGACCCGACATCTCCGACATGCGCGCGACCGAGCGGGGGTTGGTGATCGGCTGGATGCCGGGAACGAGAGGTTTCGTGACCCCACGGGAGGCGAGACCGTCCCTGAGCCGCCGGTAGTCGTCGGATCTGAAGAGAAACTGCGTGATCGCGAAGTCAGCCGACCCCAACTTCCGGGCAAGGTGGTCGAGGTCCTCCTCGAGGCTCGCCGAGTCCGGGTGCCCGCCCGGATGGGCGGCAACGGCCACGCAGAAGTCCCCGACCTCCTTCGCCAGCCGGGCGAGCTCGATCGCATACGTCAGCTCCCCGGGTGTCAGCTCCTCCTCGCTCCCGAGCGGCACGTCACCCCTCAAGGCGAGCACGTTCTCGATGCCCGCATCCCGATAGCGGACGAGGATGTCGTGCAGCTCGGCGCGGGTGTGGGCGGCGCAGACGAGGTGTGCCATGGGCACGGTGCGGCCCTCGGCCTGCAGCTGGACCACGAGCTCATGGGTGCGGTCGCGGGTCGAGCCGCCCGCCCCGTAGGTGATGGAGGTGAAGGCGGGTCGGAGCTCGAGCAGCTCGACGAGCGCAGCCTCCAGATGTTCCTCGGCCTTCGGGCTGCGAGGCGGCCACAGCTCGATCGAGATCGCGAGTGGTCGACCGAGCAGGTCGGTTATCTTGCCCATCGCCGAACAGTGTGACGGCGCCGGCCGCCCAATCTGGTCAGGCCCGTCGCGTGACCTGCTCGACGGAGCGCGAGGAGCGAGTGCGACGGGGCGACAAGGGACCTCGAGGTGGATGACCGTAGCGAAAGCTGAGACCGAGCTGACCGACGATCCCACTCTCGCGCCTGCAAGCCCCGGCAGGTCCGACCTCGGCGGGAGGAGCGGCGAGCTGGCGCGCAGGCTCGGCGGTCCAGCTCTCGTCGTCCTCGCAGTCATCCTCGCCAACTTCCCGGCGCTCATCGGCCTCGTCGACGTGAGCCCGCTCGGCACGGTCGGGGCGACGGCGAGCCATGTCTCGCCAGGCTTCTTCCACGGCGTCTGGTACACGGATCCGCAGATCGGCTACACGGCGCAGGCTCTCGGCCATCTCGCGGCGATGGACTGGCTGCACGGGATCATCCCGTGGTGGAACCCCCTCGAGGGAGCCGGGGTGCCGTTCGCGGCCGAGATGCAGGCGGCGGTCTTCTTCCCGCCGACCCTCCTCCTCGCCCTCCCCGACGGCCAGCTCTTCTTCCACATGGTGCTCGAGGCCGCAGCCGGCATCGGGACACTGTTGCTCCTGCGCGAGCTCAACATGAGCCGGCCCGTCGCCGCCCTCGGCGGCGTGCTCTTCGCCCTGAACGGCACGTTCGTCTGGTTCTGGCACGCCCCCGCCAACCCGGTCGCCCTCCTTCCCTTCGAGTTGCTGGGCGTCGAGCGGATCTTCCGCCGATCGGCGAAGGACAACGCCGGCTGGATCATCCTCGCCTTCTCGCTCGCCCTCTCCTTCTACGCGGGCTTTCCCGAGACCACCTATCTCGACGGCCTGCTCGTGGCCGCCGAGCGGATCGGGCTCGACATGCCTGAGGCCCGGAAAACTATCGCCTCCGGCCTCCGGGCCGGCGCCGCCAGGGCGAGGAAGGTGGCGCGGTGAGCGCCGCCGAGGACGAGCTGAGCGCTGCCCGGGCCGCCTTGAAGATGCGCCTCGCCGAGTCGGGAGAGCCCGAACCGGGAGAAGCGCCGAGGCGTCGGCTGACCTTCGAACGGGCGGCGTCGATCACCCCAACGGCCCCGGAGTGGCTCTGGAGAGGCTGGATCTTGCGCCGGGCGTTGAATCTCTGGACAGGGCGCCAGGGGTCGGGCAAAACGACGCTCGCCGCCCACGTCATCGCCACGCGAACCACTGGGCGTCCGCTACCCGGTGAGCACGACCCCGTCGAGCCCACCGTCTGCGCCATCCTCTCCCTCGAGGAGCCGGCCGACCGCCTCGTCGCCCGGCTCACTGCTGCCGGCGCCGACCTCGAGCGGGTCCTCGTGCTCGGGGACGTCGAGGACGTCGACGACCAGGGACGCGCCTTCCGCCGCTGCTGGCAGCTTCCGCTCGACATCACGGTCCTCGGCGAGGTCGTCCGCGAGCACGGCGTCGGCTTGGTCGCGGTGGACGGGCTCGGCTTCTCGATCCTCGGGGATTCCCACAACTACAGCGTGGTCGGCCAGGCGCTTTCGGCGCTCGCCGGCGAGGCGGAGCGGACCGGGGCGGCGATCCTCGGCCTCGTCCACCCGCCGAAGGGCGCGAGCGACCCGGTCACCGCGGCGATCGGCTCGACCGCCTGGACGGCCATCCCTCGGGTCGCGGCGGTCCTCGGCGCCGACCCCCACGACGAGACGGGCGAGACCCGGGTGATCCGCGTCGCGAAGAGCAACTACCGAATGCCGCTCCAGGGGGTCGCCTTCCGCCTCCGGAACGATGCCACGTACGAGGTCGGCGTCGCCGCTGGCCTGTGCGGCTCCGACGTCGCCGCCGAGGACATCACCGCCGCCCCGTCAACCTCAGAAGAGCGTGGCGAGCGGGCCGAGGCCCGGGTGCTGCTACGCGAGCTGCTTGCCAGTGGGCCGGTGGACGCGGCCGAGGTCGCCAAGGCACTCCCCGAGGTCAGTCGGTCCACCTTGAAGCGAGCGAGGGCCGACCTCGGGGTGCTCTCCGAGCCCCGGCGCGACGCCACTGGGAAGGTGGTCGGCTGGACGCTCCGGCTGCCCGAGTCCAGGGGGTCAAGCCAGGGGTCCAAGCCAGGGGTTCAGATGAGCCCCTGGTCCTCTGGAGCCTCTGGTCACCACCAGGAGTTTTATAACACCTCGTCTCCAGAGGCTCACGAAAGGGAATCTGAGCCTCTGGCTCCTCACGAGGAGCCCCCGTGGTGAGCCTCGGTCGGTTCCGGCAGTCGGATGAGCCGGTGGAGAACGTCCAGAGGGGCGGCCAGCCGCCCGCGCCTACGCCGCCGAGCACGTCGAGCACAACGATGCGCACGCGCACGCGCGAGGGCGTTCCCGCCTCCAGCCTCGTCACTTGCGTGCCACACAAGTGCCGTCTGCATTGTCGCAGGTCAGCGGCCGGACTCGGTGGCACTGCTACCCGGTTGCTACCGAGCGTCGAGGCGCTGGTCGGCGCGTTCGCCCTGTTCAGGGCGTTGTCGTGTGCCGTGTACAAGACGGAGACCCGACTCGGCCCTGGCACACGACCTCTTGACCTGGGATCAGGTGGAGGCCGCGAAACCGCAGGTCAGCGGCACCGTGTCATCGCGTTGTCATCGCGAACCGGGCGAACGGGGGCGAGGCTCGAGGAGTCGCTGGGCGCGTTGTCGCAGTTGAGGGGCGGTTTCGATACCAAATCGAAATGTGCGAGACGCGCTTACCCCGCA